>CACGVB010000008.1 GCA_902576395.1 uncultured Pelagibacteraceae bacterium | reverse complement strand
TCATGATGTTGGTTTTGGAAAAGATACAAATTTAGACGCAATTACTAAGGGACGACTGTTTCAGGTAGTAATAATGACACAGAACCGTCTTGTTAGAAAAGATCTTAAAGGAGTTACATCGCCTGAGCTTGCAACAGACTGGTCAGGAAATGCTGATGCAACAGAATGGACTTTTAATTTAAGAAAAGGTGTTAAATTCCATGATGGATCTGAGTTCGATGCAGAGGATGTAAAATACTCTTTGATGCGAGTTAAAGATCCTGAAATTGGTTCGCCTGCTAAGAAAAGTATGAGTGCAGTAACGGATATTGAAGTTGTAGACTCACACACAGTTAAAATGAAGTTGAATACATCATTTGCAGATTTTCCACTTTTATTAACTGACTATAGATTAAGAATGATACCTAGCGGATCAGGTGATACTATTGGAAAAACAGGTATTGGAACTGGACCTTTTATAGTAGAAAAATTTGATGCTGAGGGAACAACAATTCTTAAAGCAAACCCAGATTATTGGGAAGGGGCTCCTAAACTTGCTGAAGTACATGTAATAGCTATCCCAGATGGTCAAGCTAGAATTCAAGCCCTACTTACAGGTCAAATAGATATGAATAGATATGTTCCATTCAATCAGAAAAAAATATTTGATGGTAACTCAAAGTTTAATGTTTCAGTTATTCCTACAGGAAACTGGAGAGGTATGGTAATGAGGACTGACGTTGCACCATTTGATGATGTGAGAGTAAGAAAGGCTGTAAGAATAGCTGTAGATAGACAAGAATTAGTTGATCTAGTTATGGCTGGAGCAGCAACAGTATCTTGTGATACTCCTGTTGCACCTTCTGACCAATACAGAATGAAGAAGAGTTGTCCACCTCAACCAGCAACTGCAAAAAAATTACTTGCTGAAGCAGGTTATCCAGATGGAATTGATATGACAATTCACGTTTCTACAAAAGAACCAACATGGCCAACTATTGCTGAGGTTTTACAACAACAATTTGCAAAAGCTAACATTAGAGCAGATATCCAAATGACACCTTCAAAAAGTTATTGGAATGAAACTTGGATGAAAAAGGCTGTAGCAATGACACGTTGGAATGAGAGACCTGCAGACAGTATTTTGCATGAAGCTTATCATAGTGAAGCAAAATGGAACGAGTCTTTCTATAAAAGTGCTTCTTTTGACAAAAATTTAGCTGAAGCTAGAGGAGAGTTAAAATTTAGCAAAAGAAAAGCAGCATACATCAATGCTCAGAAAACATTATGGGAAGAATCTGGAACTATGATTCCGTACCACGTATCTAGACTGGTTGTCACATCTTCTAAAGTGAAAAACCTCGACGAAGTTGAGTATTTTTCAATAAGATGGCACACAGTTAGCGTTCAATAATTATTTTGTTTTACAGGCCTTTAAGTAGGCCTGTAAAACCTCTTTCATTTCTAAATAAATAATTTAAAATTTAAGTATTCTTATGCTTTTTTTAATTATAAAGAGAATTCTATTAGGTCTAATAACTTTATTTATTGTATCATTAATCACTTTTGTTGGAACAGAAATTTTACCCGGTGATGCATGTACAACTTATCTTGAAAGACAAGCATTTGGAGAGCAATTAGAAGCTTGTTATAGAAGATTAGGTTTGAATGTTCCTGCATATGAGAGATATGTATCCTGGGCAGTGAATGCTATTCAAGGAGATTTTGGTTATTCATTGAGTGGAGAAATGCCGATCAAAGAGGTTCTAGGGCCACGTATAAAAAATTCATTAGTTCTAGCCTCAGCTGCTATTTTTATTGGTATACCAATTGCTTTAATACTTGGAATTGTAACTGCTCTTTGGAGAGATAAATTACCTGACGTAGCAATTTCAACAGTAACTATATTTGCTATGACTATTCCTGAGTTTATCAGCGCTACTTTATTAATCTTAATAATAGCAATATGGTTAGAGTGGTTACCAGGAATTGTAATTGTTCCAACAGATGTTTCATTCTTAGAACTATTACCCAATATAATTTTACCAGTAATAGCAATTGCAATGATTATGACAGCCCATATGGCAAGGATGGTGAGATCAAGTGTCATTCAAGTTATGGCAAGTGAATATGTTCAAATGGCAATTTTAAAAGGTGTTCCATATTGGAAAATGGTTTTTAAACATGTTTTACCAAATGCGTTGTTACCAGCTATTAACGTTGTAGCTTTAACAATTGCATGGTTGTTAGGTGGTGTTGTTGTAACTGAAGTTGTATTTAATTATCCAGGTCTTGGAAGATTGGTTATTGAGTCGATTTCAAATAGAGATTTACCTACAGTTCAAGCATTAGCAATAATTCTTGCATCTATATATGTTAGTATAAATTTATTGGCAGATCTAATGACATTGATGCTTAATCCAAGATTAAAGACGTTACAGATAAGAAAATAATATGAAATTAGATAATATTTATCAGGAAGAAAAGAAAAGTAATTTCGCAAAAGTTTCTGAAATAATAATTACAATGGCCTCAAGACCATCGGGTTTCATTGGTTTAAGTATATTGATTTTCCACGTAGTTCTTGCATTTATTAGCCCTTATATTGCACCATATGATTTTAAAGCAATTAACCCAACTTTAATGCTACAGGCTCCTTCGGCTGAGTATTGGTTTGGAACTGATGATCTTGGAAGAGATGTTTTTACTAGAACAATTTTAGGTGGAAGAACAGCTTTAACAATTACTTTCTTTGGATCTTTGATAGCATTACTTTGGGGTGGTCTATTAGGAATTTTTTGTGGACTGGTTGGTGGAAAAACTGACGATGTAGTGATGAGAATTGTTGATGCATTTTTATCTATACCGTGGATATTAGCAATGTTGTTAATTGTATCTTTGTTAGGTACATCAACTGAAGTATTGATACCTGCTTTAGGTTTCTTTTATGGTAAAGGAATTGTAAGAGTAGCAAGAGCTGCAACCCATGATGTTATTGCAAAAGATTTTATTGTATCTGCTAGAGCAAGAGGGCATAGTAATTTTTCAATAATATGGAATGAGATAATTCCAAATGTAAGAGATTCAATTTTAGTGGAAGGTGCAATGAGATGGTCATGGATGCTACTTGGCTTTAGTTCTTTGTCGTTCCTAGGTTTTGGTGTTAGTCCTCCAACTCCGGATTGGGGATTGATGATATCAAACGCCAGAGGTTTAATGTCTTTTGCTTATTGGTCAGTGATAGCTCCAATTGTTGGTTTAAGCAGCTTAATAATTGGTATCAATTTGACAGCAGATGCTTTCGCTAAAGCATTAGGTATAGATAGATCAACAAAAGCGCCTGTTTAAAAATGACTGAAATAATTCAAAAAGTTAAAAATTTATCTATTGGATTTAAAAGTAAAAAAGGTGAAGAGATTTTAATATTAAGAAACATTACCACAAATGTTAAAAAAGGAGAAACCGTTGGTATTGTTGGAGAGTCTGGATCTGGAAAAAGTACTCTTGCACTAGCAATGATGGGGTATGTTAAGCATGGTCTCTACACTATTGGAGGAGAATGTGAATTTAATTCATCAAATCTTTTAAAAATGAAAAATAGAGATTTGGAAAAAATTAGAGGTAGAAAAATTGCAATGATACCTCAAAATGCAGGGCAGGCATTGACACCAAATTTAAAAATAGGTTATCAAATTGATGAGGCATTACAGTTGCATTCTGATTTAAAGGAAGAGGAAAGAGAACAAAAAATTTCTGAATTGTTAAATAAAGTGAGACTTCCTTCACCGGAAACAATTGCTCTTCGATATCCTCATGAACTTTCAGGGGGACAACAACAAAGAGTTGCTGTTGCAATGGCATTAGCTGGAACTCCTGACCTTTTGCTATTGGACGAACCTACCACTGGTTTAGACGTAACAACACAAGCCCACGTTTTAGAACTGCTTAATTTCATTGCCAAAGACACTGGAACATCAATGGTTTATGTGAGCCATGATCTAGGAGCAATAGCTCAAGTAAGTGACCGTATTATTGTAATGTACTCTGGTGAAATAGTTTTAGAGGGACCCTCTAGAGATATTCTTAAAAAACCAATTCATCCGTATACCTATGGTTTGCTTAAATCTATACCAAAATTATCACTAGCAGGACTTCCACAATCAATGCCTGGTAGCCAACCTCAACCTGGAACAATGCATAGAGGCTGCAGTTTCTTTGATAGGTGCAATTTTTCAGAAGAAAAATGTAAAAATAACTCTCCCCAACTTGAGTACTTAGAAGAATTAAACACAAGTGTTAGATGTTTTAATTATAAGAGTTTAATGAATGACAATCAGGTAAATCAAACTGTTAATAAAATTAAGACGAGTTTGCAGGATAAAGAAATATTAAACCTTTCAGAAGTTTCAATAAGTTACGCTAGGCAAAAACTTTTAGATCAAGTATTAAATAGAATTTCTGACGACAACCCAACTGTTAAAGATATCAATATTAATATTAAAAAGGGTGAAACTATAGCTCTTGTTGGAGAGTCAGGTAGCGGAAAATCAACAATTCTTAAATCTATTGCTGGGTTACTCAGAACCAAAGGTGGAATAATAAAATTTGACCAAGATAGAAATTTATCTTCTGACCTTAAAGAGAGAGATCCCAATGACTTAAGAATTATTCAATTAATTTTTCAAAATCCTGATGAGTCTTTAAACCCAAATCATACTGTTGAAGAAATAATAGCTCAACCATTAAAGTTATATTTTGGTTTAAAGGGTGAAGAATTAAAAAAAAATATTATAGATCTATTACAAAAAGTAAGACTTGGAGAATTTTATATGTCCAGGTACCCCAGACAATTATCTGGTGGTGAAAAACAGAGAGTTGCAGTAGCAAGAGCTTTTGCAGCTAAACCAGATATTATATTATGTGATGAGGTAACATCTGCATTAGATGTATCAGTTCAAGCAGCTGTATTAAATTTGCTACAACAACTTAAAGAAGATTTTGGAACTACATATATATTTGTTTCACATGATTTAGCTGTAGTAAGAGCTATAAGTGATAGAGTTGCTGTTCTTTATCAAGGAAGATTGTGTGAAGTGGGACCATCAAAAGATGTTTATCAATTTCCATCACACCCTTATACAGAGGTTTTATTAGGAGCAGTGTTAGAACCAGATCCAGATATCAAACCAAAATTAGTTGCTGAGGATATTGTAGAAGAAAAACCACCTCAAAAAGGATGCAGTTTTCAAGGGAGATGTTCAAGAATATTAGGTGATATTTGTAAAAATGAGGTACCACCATGGCAAATAACTAACAGTGGAAACTCTATTAGATGCCACATACCTTTAAAAGAATTGCAAAAAGACCAGATTAATTAAAGTTATATTTATTATTTTAAATTTCTATTTAAGTATGTTTAAATAACTCCTAGGATGAAAAATAATTCTATATTGATTAAAAACTTATTATCTGATTTTAGAATAAATATTTATTTTCAGAATATTTCTTTGATGTTAATAGGTACACTTATCCTAGCTTTTTCGTCAAAAGTTCAAGTTCCATTTTGGCCTGTTCCTATGACAATGCAAACTTTTGCTGTTTTTATAATTGGAATGACATTTGGTTCAAAGTTAGCGTTTTTTACACTCTTATTATATCTTTTCGAAGGAGCTATTGGACTTCCAGTTTTTGCAAAAGGTGGTGGATTACTTTATTTAACTGGTCCGACAGCTGGCTATCTTTATGGAATGACCATTGCAGCTGGTGTTGTTGGTTATTTGGCAGAAAGAAATTTTAACGAATCTTATATCAAAAGTTTATTTTCTCTTTTGCTAGCAACTTCTATTATTTTTATTATTGGGGTAGGTTATTTGGGCTCAGTTATAGGTTATGAGAAGGCTTTAGCTGGTGGTCTATATCCTTTTTTACCAAGTGAATTATTCAAAATTGCTCTGGCAGTGGCAATAATTCCATCAATTACAAAAATAATTAAATAATAATTTAAAAATATTTAATCGCTTTAAGTTGCTCTTGAATAAGATATTCATTATAAGTTTTAATTCTCATTATGAAAATTAATAAAGTAGTAGTCATAGGGTCAGGTACAATGGGCAGTGGAATAGCCGCTCAATTATGTAATGCAAATGTTCCAGTTACATTGTTAGACTTAACTACTGAAATTTCTGAAAAAGCTAGAGAAAGAATTTTAAAATCTAGACCTCCTTTATTAATAGATAAGTTAAAAATAAACAATATCAATGTTGGAAATATAAATGATAATTTCAATGAAGTTGGTGAAGCAGACTGGATAGTTGAAGCTGTCGTTGAGAGAATTGATATTAAACACAATATTTATGAAAAAATTTTTAAAGAAAGAAAGAAAGGATCAATAGTATCTTCAAATACATCTTCTATTCCAATTAAAGTTCTTTCAGAAAAACTTTCAGATGAAGAAAAAAAAGATTTTTGCATAACTCACTTCTTTAATCCAGTCAGATATATGGATTTGTTAGAAATTGTAAAAAATGAAAATAATGATTTAGATCAAATAAACTCACTTAAAAGTTTTTGTGAAAAAGATTTAGGAAAAGGTGCATTAATTTGTAATGATACTCCAGGATTTTTAGGAAATAGAATTGGTGTCTACGCTATGCAAGTGGCTATGACTGAAGCTTTTAAAATGAAATTAACAATTGAAGAAGCTGATGCCGTCTTTGGAAGGCCAATGGGAATACCAAAAACAGGAGTTTTCGGTCTCTATGATTTAATTGGAATTGATTTGATGGCCGATGTTTTGAAAAGTTTTATAAAAGAACTTCCAGAAACTGATGACTTTCAAGTTGTAGCAAAAGAAATACCATTAGTTAAAAAACTTATAGAAACTGGATACACAGGAAGAAAAGGAAAAGGTGGTTTCTATAGAATGAATAAGTCTGATAATAAAAAAATTCTAGAGGGTATAAACTTAGAAACAGGTGAATATTCACTATCTAAAAAGTTCAATTTAGGATCAGAAAAAATGGATATTGTTGGTCTTATAAACAGAAAAGATAAATACGGTGAATACGCTTGGTCGGTAATTTCAAAAATTATCAAATATGCATCATCTTTAGTTCCAGGTATTACGGATAAATTTAATGATATCGATGAAGCAATGAGATTAGGGTTTAATTGGTCTAAGGGACCTTTTGAAATGTTAAAAGAAATCGGTGTCAAGGATTTTTTTGAGAGAATAGATACATTTGAAAATAACAAGTTTCTTGAAAACTTATCACAAAGTAAAGACGAAAATTTTTATGGTGAAAGACAGCAATACACTGATTTAGAAACTTTAGGAAAAATAAAACCTAGAGCAACTAAATTAGATAAAAATAACTCTGCTGAAACCTATAGATTTGACGACTTTAATATTGTTGAATTCACGACTAAGGCTAACGCTTTAGATTATGACTCTATGGATAGCTTAAAAAATGCAACAGACAAACCTTTAATAATAATTAATGAAGCAATGCAATTTTCAGCAGGTGTAAACTTGTCTTACACAATGAATTTTGCAGACAAAGGAGATTTTAAATCTATTGAAAAGTTTGTTAAATATTTTCAAGAGACCTGTAAACATTTAAAATATTCTAAATACCCAGTTGTATCAGCACCATCAGGATTAGCATTGGGTGGTGGTTTTGAGGTTTTATGTCAAAGTAACTTTGTTGCATCCCATACCAATATTGTAGTTGGTTTAGTTGAGACTATGGTTGGATTAATTCCAGCAGGTGGAGGATGTAAAGAAATGCTTTGGAGATGGTCTCAAACTGAAGAAGCTAAAAATGATCCTGATTATGCTCCTTTAAAAGTATTTGACATAATTGGATATGCTAAAACTGCGACTTCACCCATTGAAGCTGAACCATTAAAATATTTAAGACCAGAGGACAAAAAAATTATGAGTAGAAATAGTTTATTACAGGTTTCTAAAGAGATAATTCAAAATAATAAAGATTTTTCTCCTCCAGAGGAATGTACATTTAAATTGTCAGGAAAAAGTGTTTTTGACAAAATGGTAAAAACGTTAGAAAAATTATACAATGATAAAATTATTCTTGATCATGGAATGGAAGTAGGGAAAGAACTAGCAAAAGTTTTAAGTGGTGGAGATACTACTTTAGAAAAAAATTTATCAGAAGATGATCTATATAAATTAGAGTTAGATGCATTTATGAAGCTAATTGAGACAGAAAAAACTCAAGAAAGAATTAAACATACATTGAAAACTGGTAAACCTCTGGTAAACTAATATCATGGCAAATAGACCAACAAAAAAACAAGTAGACAACGCAACAAAAATTCTAATTTCTTGGAAGAAAAAAATGCCTTTTTATTATGCTGCAGCTATTATAATTGCTTTAATAATCATTATAGTTTCTTCAAATTCGAATAAAGAGCTTTCTATGTATCAAAAAAATATCAATGATTTTAAAAAAGCAGCTGAATTTATTCATAAAAATAGCTCTAAAAATTGAAAGATAAAAATAAAAAACCAATCCAACCAGTAAGTGGAACAAAAGTACCAAGATATGCGGGACCATCAACTTTCGCTAGATTGCCAGAATTAAGAGATGTTGAAAGTTGTGATGTAGCAATTGTGGGAGTTCCTTTTGACTCTGGAACTAGTTATAGACCTGGAGCACGATTTGGGCCCCAGAGTATAAGACAAGCTTCAAGACATTTGAGAACAAATTATCATCCAAGTTACGACGTTGAACCGTTTAAAGTACAACAAGTTGCTGATGCAGGAGATATTGCCTGTAATCCATTTAATATAGATGAAGCTATAAAACAAATAGAAGTTGGTGCTACAGATCTTTTAAATAAAGTAGGTGGGATTATTAGTCTTGGCGGTGATCATACAATAGCCGTTCCATTGCTTAGAGCAATTAATAAAAAGAATAAAGGCCCAGTTTCATTAGTCCATTTTGATGCTCACTTAGATACTTGGGATACTTATTTTGGAGCACCTTACACACACGGTACACCATTTAGGAGAGCCAGAGAGGAAAATTTATTTTTAGATGATGCATCAATGCATGTTGGAATTAGAGGTCCACTCTATAGCAGGGAAGATATAAAGAACGATGAAAGTTTTGGTTTTAAAATAATTCATTGCGATGAATTTCAAACAGAGGGTATAGATAAAATAGTTGAGAGAATTAGAAACAGAGTAGGAGACAATGCTTTATATCTATCGATAGATATTGATGTTCTAGACCCAGCTTTTGCTCCTGGGACTGGTACACCCGAGATAGCAGGTATGACTACAAGAGAAATTGTAAATGTTATAAGAGGATTGTCAGGGCTAAACTTAGTTTCAGCAGATGTAGTTGAGGTAGCACCAGCATATGATCATGCAGAAGTAACTTCTTTAGCGGCTGCAACAATTGTTTATGAATTAACAAATTTGTTTGCAAAAGCCTAAAGAATAGATAGCTTAATATATGTTAGAAAAAAGAAATTTTTATATAAATGGTAAATGGGTAGAACCAAAAAATTCTAAAGACATTCAAGTAATAAATCCTGCTACAGAAAAAAGTTGTGCAGTTATTTCACTGGGTGGAAAAGAAGATGTTGATGATGCGGTATCAGCTGCAAAAACTGCTTTTCAAACATGGGGTTTCACAAAAAAAGAAGAGAGGATTAAACTATTAGAAAAGTTCTATGAGCTATATAAAAAAAGATGGAATGACACTACAGAAGCAATAATGATGGAAATGGGTGCTCCCAAAGATTTTGCATCGAAACTTCAGACTGGCACAGGCGCAAGTCATACGAAATCATTTATAAAGTATCTTAAAGCTTTTGATTTTGAAAAACCTTTAGGAGATCATGCACAAGATCAGAGAATTATTTATGAACCCAAAGGAGTTTGCGTATTAATAACGCCTTGGAATTGGCCAATGAATCAAGTTTGTTTAAAAGTAATCCCAGCTTTAGCAGCAGGATGTACTATGATCTTAAAACCTTCTGAGCTAGCACCTTTATCATCAGTGATACTTGCAGAACTTATTGATGAGGCAGGTTTTCCAAAAGGTGTATTTAATTTAGTTAATGGAGATGGGGAAACTACAGGCAATGCACTGACCAGTCATAAAGATGTAAATATGATATCTTTTACAGGTTCAACAAGAGCTGGAGCTCTAATTTCTCAAAACGCAGCAAAAGATTTTAAAAGGGTAAGTCTTGAATTAGGTGGAAAAGGAGCAAATATTATTTTTGAAGATGCAGATTCTGAGGCAATTGAAAGAGGAGCTGCACGATGTTTTAGAAATTCAGGCCAATCATGTAATGCACCTACAAGAATGCTCGTAGAAAAATCAATCTATCATGATGCAGTTAACAGATTAAAAAAATTTGCTAATGAATATAAAGTTGATATTCCCCAAAAAGAAGGAGATCACATTGGTCCGGTAATATCAGAAACACAATATAATAAAATTCAAGGTTTAATTAAAAAGGGTATAGAAGAAGGCGCTAATTTAATAGCTGGGGGACCTGGAAAGCCTGATGGTTTGAAAGATGGTTATTACGTAAAGCCAACTGTTTTTGCTGATGTAAATAATAATATGGAAATCGCCAGAACTGAGATTTTTGGTCCAGTATTATCAGTAATTCCATTTGAAACAGAAGAGGAGGCTATAGAAATTGCAAATGATACTCCATATGGTTTAACAAATTATATTCAAACTGAAGATCAAGGAAAAGTTAAAAGAGTTGCAAGAAAGCTCAGATCTGGGATGATAGTTGCTAATACAGCTTCACTAGCTGTAGATGCTCCATTTGGAGGATTTAAACACTCTGGAATAGGAAGAGAAGGTGGAAAAGAAGGTTTATTAGAATTTTTAGAAGTAAAATCTATTGGTGGTTGGAATTAATTTAAAGATTTATTTTTAATACCATCTAAAAAACTAATACATTTTTTAATTTCAGATAGTTTTATAAATTCATCAATCTTATGAGCTTGCTTTATAGATCCTGGTCCACATACAACTGTACTAATTCCAATCTCCTGAAATAGTCCTGCTTCTGTTCCGAAAGAAACTACATCTCTAGAATTATCTCCAGTTATACTCGAAACAAACTCGCATGCTTCTGAGTTAGGAACCCTATCGAAACCAGTAATTTCACCTATTATGGTTTTTTTTATGGAAGATTTTGGATAAATTTTTTGCATTTCTGGTAAAAGAATTTCATTTGTAAATTTATCTATTTCGTTATTTAAGAAAATTCCATCTTCTTTAACTACAGGTCTTGTCTCCCAGTTTACATGGCATTTATCAGCAATGACGTTGTGTGCTATGCCACCAAAAATTCCACCAATTTGTAAAGTTGAATAAGGTGGTTCAAAGATCGAGTCTTTTAGTTGTCTAGATTTAAGATTTTCTTTTAATTCTAATAGTTTATTCACATATCTTGCAGCAAATTCAACTGCACTCACACCTTTTTCTGGTTGTGAACTATGCCCTGCAAGACCTTCAAAATATGTTGTATATTCATAACATCCTTTGTGTGCATCTATTATTTTCATATTGGTTGGTTCACCCACAATGCAAATACAATCATGAATTTCTCTTTTTTTTAATTCTTTAATTAATATAGGTGCACCTATGCAAGCAGTTTCCTCATCAAACGTAAATGAAAAATGAATATCTCTGTCTAAATTTGAAGAAGAGAAAATAGGTGCGTATGCTAATGTACATGCTATAAATCCTTTCATATCACATGAGCCTCTACCAAATAATTTGTCATCTTTGATTGTTGCATCAAAAGGATCTGTTGCCCATCCTTTAGAAACTGGAACTACATCAGTATGTCCAGATAAAATAATTGGTTTTTTTTTACTCTTTTTTTTAGCTTTTATTGTTGAAAATAGATTTACTCTTGTTTCTTCTTCATCATATGTTCTAAAGGATACCGCGCCCAATGAATTTAAAATATTATCGCAATAGTCAATTAGTTGAGTATTGTTTTCACCAGAAACAGTTTTAAAAGCAATTAAATCTTTTAGTATCTTAATAGAATTACTATATATTTCTTCTAAATTATTTCCTGTACTCATTTATTTTTAATTATATATTAAATTTATGAAAGAACAAATAACCTACGACATTTATGACAAAGTAGATATTAGAGTAGGAACAGTAATATCGGTAAAAAAAAATGAAAAAGCAAGGAAACCATCTCTTGTTGTTGAGGTTGACTTTGGGAAAGATATAGGAATTAAGCAATCATCAGCACAGATAACTCATTATTATAATGAGGAAAATCTAGTCGGGAAACAAGTTATTGGCATATGTAACTTTCCTGAAAAAAATATAGCAGGTATTGTCTCTCAGGTTTTAATACTTGGTTCTATAGATGAGGAAGGCAAAGTTGTTCTTGTTCACCCATCTCAAAAAGTAGAAAATGGTTTGCCTGTAGCATAAACATGCACCCCGAATTACTGTCTCTATGTTTGTTTATGTTTGTTACGAGCTGTTCTCCAGGACCAAATAATATTGTTGCCTCTCACTCTGGATTTAATCACGGTTTTAAAAAAACTATTCCTTTGATGTTGGGGGTAATTTTTGGATTCACATTTATGTTAGCAGTAATTAACTTTGGTTTAATAAATATATTTAAGCTTTATCCAATACTCCAAAAAGGTTTAATAATAACGGGTACAATCTTTTTAATATATTTGTCTTATAAAATATCATTTTCAAAATCATCAAGTGAAAGTGATAATTTAAAACCAGTAAATTTTGTTGAAACATTTCTATATCAATTTCTAAACCCTAAAGGAGTAATTGTAGCTATAATTGCAGTTTCTACCTATGTAGAGTCTGGTGGAAACTTTATTTCATATTCAATTTGGTTATTAAGCATTGCCTTTTTGTTTGCAGTTATTAGTATTATTTTTTGGACTATAATTGGAAAATTTATGAGGAAATTCGCGACAAATGAGAAATTTATTAAATGGTTTAATTATGTTATGTCGGCACTCTTATTAAGCTGTATAGCAACTTTTTATTACTAAAAAATATGAAACCAGGAAATCAAAATTCATTTAAATGTCTAAAAGAAATTTCAGTAAATGGAAAAAATTATTCATATTATTCACTAAAAGAAGCTGAGAAAAATGGTTTGGAAGGCATAAATAAATTACCAAAATCATTAAAAGTCTTACTTGAAAATCTTCTTAGATATGAAGACAATGTGACAGTTAATAAAGAACAAATTTTGGCGATTAAAGATTGGTTAAATTCAAAAAATTCCAAAACAGAAATTGCATATAGACCTGCAAGAGTGCTTTTGCAAGATTATACAGGTATACCAGCTGTAGCTGATCTTGCTGCAATGAGGGATACAGTTAAGGAAAAGAATAAAGATCCAAATACCATTAACCCTCTTTCTTCGGTTGATCTAGTGATCGACCATTCAGTTCAAGTGGATAAGTTTGCAACAAAGAATTCATTAAAAGAGAATGTTGATATTGAGTTTGATAGAAACTTTGAGAGATATTCTTTTTTAAAATGGGGACAGCAAGCTTTTAATAATTTTAGAATTGTTCCTCCAGGTACAGGAATTTGCCACCAAGTAAATTTAGAATACTTATCAAAAGTAGTTTGGAATGAAAAATTTGAGGATAAAGAGTACTTATTTCCAGATACGCTAGTTGGCACTGATAGCCATACTACAATGGTTAATGGGTTATCAGTGTTAGGCTGGGGTGTTGGAGGAATTGAGGCAGAAGCTGGTATGCTGGGACAACCTATATCAATGTTGATACCAGAAGTAGTTGGATTTGAAATGAAAAATAAGCTACCCGAAGGTACAACTGCTACCGATCTAGTTTTAACAGTAGTTAAAATGTTAAGAGATAAAGGTGTTGTTGGTAAATTTGTAGAATTTTATGGAGAAGGTCTAAAAAACCTAACACTTGCTGATAGAGCAACTATTGCAAACATGGCACCTGAGTATGGCGCTACCTGTGGATTTTTTCCAATAGATGATGAAACTTTAAAATATTTAGAATTTTCAGGAAGATCAAATGAAAATATTCAAATTGTAGAAAAATACGCAAAAGAACAAAATTTATGGGCAAGTGATGATATTGTATTCACTGATACTTTATCTCTAGATATGTCTACAGTAGTTCCAACAATTTCTGGACCAAAAAGACCACAAGACAAAGTTCTTTTAACAGAAGCATCAAAAAATTTTATAAAAGTTTTTGAAGATGTTTGTAAAAAAACTGAGCCAACAATAGCAAAAGTTAAAGACACAGATTTTGAGATAAAAGATGGAGATATATTAATAGCAGCTATTACATCATGCACAAATACCTCCAATCCAAATGTATTAATTGGTGCAGGACTGTTAGCCAAAAATGCAATCGAAAAAGGTTTAACTGTTAAACCTTGGGTTAAAACCTCTTTAGCACCTGGATCACAAGTTGTTACTGACTATTTAGATAAAGCTGGTTTAAGCAAATATTTAGATGAATTAGGTTTTAATTTAGTTGGTTATGGTTGTACTACTTGTATTGGTAATTCTGGACCCTTGCCAGATAATATTACTGATGCTGTTAAAGAAAATAATTTATACGCAGTTTCAGTTTTGTCTGGAAATAGAAATTTTGAAGGAAGAATTTCTCCTTTAGTAAAAGCAAATTATTTAGCTTCACCTCCTCTAGTAGTAGCTTATGCAATCGCAGGATCTATGAGAATGGATTTATATAAAGATCCGTTAGGAAAAGATAAAAAAGGACAAGATGTTTACCTAAAAGATATTTGGCCTTCAAATAAAGAGATTGAAGATACTCTTAAACAATCTTTAAACCCAGAAATGTTTGTGAACAGATATTCAAATGTCTCTGAAGGACCGGAACAATGGCAAAAAATTAAAGTGGACAAAGGAAGTATTTATAATTGGGAAGAAAATTCTACCTATGTAAAAAAACCACCATTTTTTGAAAATTTACCTGATGAACCAGAAGGTTTTAAGGAAATAAAAGATGCAAGACCATTATTAATTCTAGGGGATATGGTAACAACAGACCATATATCGCCAGCTGGGAGTATTCAAAAAGAAAGCCCAACAGGAAATTATTTTATGAAGCATCAAGTTTTACCCAAAGATTATAATTCTTATGGTGCAAGAAGAGGAAATCATGAGGTAATGATGAGAGGAACATTTGCCAATATTAGAATTAAAAATGAAATGGCTCCAGGTACAGAGGGAGGTTTCACTAAATTATATCCTGAAGAAAAAGTAATGCCTATTTATGATGCTGTTGTTGAATACAAAAAAAGAGGAACAGATTTAGTAGTATTTGGTGGAAAAGAATATGGAACTGGTTCTTCAAGAGATTGGGCTGCAAAAGGAACAAAATTATTAGGTATAAAAGCTGTGATTGCAGAAAGCTTTGAAAGAATACACAGATCTAATCTTATAGGTATGGGAGTTTTACCTTTGCAGTTTGTAGAAAATATGAATAGACAGAATTTAAACCTAAGAGGGTCAGAATTAATTTCAGTATTAGGTCTTGAGAAAGGAATTAATCCTGGCGATCATTTAGAAGTTGAAATTAAATATGCAACAGGGGACATAAAAAAAATTAAAATGTTATGCAGAATAGACACTAAAAATGAATTAGAATACTACAAGAACGGTGGTATTCTACAATTTGTTCTAAGGAATATGATTAATGGATGAAGAAATAGAAATTATTAATACAAATACAAGAGTTGAAAAATTAAAAAACTTTTTAATATCAAAAAGAAAACAATTAATAACTTTGTTAATATTAATTATTTTGATATTGATTACTTTTTTTGGCTATCAAGAGTTCAAGTCTAGCAGTAAAGAAAAGTTAGCAAATAAATTCAATTCAATTGTTACAAATTTTGAGACAGGTAAAAAAGATAATATAAATAATAATTTGATAGAAATCATAAATGTTAAAGATAAAACCTATTCTCCATTAGCTTTCTTTTTCTTATTAGATAATGATTTAATAACGTCTAGTGATGAAATAAATTCATATTTTGATCTTCTTATAAATGATGTATCTCTTGGGAAAGAAATTAAAAACTTAACAATATACAAAAAAGGTCTATTTAATTCAGACTTTGCAAAAGAAAATGAATTATTAAATATACTTAATCCAGTAATAAAATCAGACAGTCTCTGGAAACCACAAGCATTATATCTTATGGCTGAGTTTTATTTATCAAAAAACCAAAAGCAGAAATCAAAAGAATTCTTTAATCAAATAGCAGAAATGGAAAATGTTAGTCCAAAAGTTAAATTAGAAGTCCAAAGAAGGTTACGATCAGATTTCAGTGAATAAAGCTATTAAATATATAATTATTTTAATATTTTTATCAAATTGTAGTTTCTCTAAAAAGGATGAAGTCGATAATGAGAAATTAATAGATATTTTTAAAAAAAATGAACCCATTGAAAAAGAATTCAATCAACAATTAAAGATTAAGAAATTAAATACTTTTAAAATAAAACCTTTTCAAAAAAATAACAGCAATAGTAATGGCAATATTAATTTTGACTCTAATTTTGATAAATTTTTAACATACAAAATAAATAAAATTAAAAAATTTGACTCAAATCAGCCTCAATTATTTTTTACAGATAACGAAAATGTTATTTTTTTCAATGGAAAAGGTTCGGTTATCAAGTTAAGTGAAGACCTTAAGAAAATATGGGAGATTAATAATTATAATAAAAAAGAAAAGAAACTTAATCCTATTTTATATTTTGCTCAAGCTGGTAATCGTTTGATTGTAAATGATAATTTGTCAAAAATGTATTCAATTGATTTAAATAATGGAAAAGTTATTTGGTCAAAATACAGTTCATCATCCTTTAATTCTGATATCAAAGTTTATAAAGATAAATTTTTAACAATAGATTTCGATAACATTATTAGAGCCATATCTATTAAGGATGGAAAGGAATTATGGAATTTTAAAACAGACAATTCTTTTATAAAATCACAAAAAAAACTCTCAATAATTTTAAAGGATGAAATTGTTTTTTTTATAAATAACTTAGGAGATGTAACAGCACTAGATGTAAATAATGGAAGTTTAGTTTGGCAAACACCAACACAAAGTAGTTTGATATATCAAGACGCATTTAGCTTAGAAAATTCAGACTTAGTTTTTGAAAATAATACAATCTATTTTTCAAATAACAAAAATGAGTTTTTTGCAATAGATGCAAGAACAGGAATAATTAAATGGACGCAATCGATAAATTCTAGTTTAAGACCAACTATAATCGAAAGTTTAATCTTTACAGTTTCTAATGAAGGGTACCTTTTTGTAATAGATGATAGAACTGGCAATATTTTAAGAATTACAGATATTTTGACAAATTTTAAAAATAGAAGAGATATAAAACCAACAGGATTTATACATGGAAAATACAAGATATTTGTCTCATTAAATAATGGAAGATTATTAACAATTAATTCAATAACTGGTTTACAAGAAAAGATTACAAAAATACATGGATCAAAAATTTCAAGACCCTATGTATTTAAGAACAGTATGTATTTGATAAAAGACAATGCTATAGCCAGAACAAAATAATGTTTTTAAAGATTTTAGAAAAACTTGGTAGAAAAAAAGTAGTATTTGACCGAGGTCCATCACACCCAGAATTCGAAAAAGCAAAACCTTGGATGAATAGGTATTATGTTCTATTCAGACATAGACCAAAGTGGTTTCCATTTAACATACTAATCCATGAAATGTTAGACGATGATCATGGTGATGGAGTCCATAACCATTTATTTCCTTACATCACAATCATTTTAAGAGGAGGATATTGGGAAACATTAAAAACAGGAAAAGTGTGGCGAGCACCTGGATATATAGGGTTTAGATCTGCTAATAATTTTCACAGAGTAGACTTAAAGCCAGGAACTAAACCAATGACAATTTTTTTAGCAGGCCCATATGGATTGAGAAAAGGACCAAGATCAGAATATGGAATAGATTTTAAAACAAAAAAATGAGTTTGAAAAAATCTTATCTTAAACACTGCAAAGATAAGGACTTAGAAATAAACGAAAATCAAATAAAAATAGTCCAAAAATTAAGTGAATATTACAATCTTAATTTCGGTCAGTCATTTATTAAGAAACTATTCAAAGATAAAAAAAATAAATTAGGCTTTTATTTAGTAGGCGATGTAGGTGTAGGTAAAACTATGATTTTAAATTTTTTTTTTGAAAGTTTAAAAGAAAAAAAATCAAGATTACACTTTAACGAGTTTATGGTTGAATTTCATGATTTTATATTTGAAAATAAAAAAAAAGGAAATGATAAAGGGTTAGAAAAATTTGTTAAAAATTTAAGTGACAGTACAAAAATATTATATTTTGATGAATTTCAAGTAACAAATATTGTTGATGCTATGATCTTAGGTAAATTATTTGAAAGAATATTTAATGAAAATATAAAAGTTATTTTTTCCTCAAATACAAATATTAAAGATTTATATAAAAATGGATTACAGAGAGATCAATTCATCCCTTTTTTAAATATTCTAAAAAATAATTGCTTTGAATTAGAACTTAATATTGAAGAAGATTATAGAGCTACAAAAAATTCAAATTTAAGTCGATTTTTATCACCAATAGATAATTCATCTAATTTTAAGTTTAATAAATCTTTTAGAAAAGCTACAAAGAATAAAAAACAAACCACTAAAATATTAGATGTGAAGGGTCGTAAATTAGTATTTGATAACTTTCATGAAGGAGTTCTTAAGGTTTCTTTTGACGAAATTTGTAATAGAAATCTTGGATCCGAGGACTACATTAAAATTGCGAGCGAAAGCGACTTTATTTTTATTGAAAATCTACCTAACTTTAATGAAAGTAATTCTAACCAGCAACAAAGGTTTATTACTTTTATCGATATTATTTATGAAAAAAAAATACCATTGATGATCAAATCAGAAGTTGAATTAAATTCACTCGAATCCATTAATAGTATGAAAAAGCCTTTCAAAAGAACAGTTAGTCGATTGCATGAACTAACATCACAAAATTTTAATTAATATATGAAACAAGTATTTTACAATCTAGAAATTAATACAAATGGTCAAAAACTGTATGAGTTTACTGATAAAACAATTGAATGGATTAATAATAATAACTTTAAAAATGGAATCATTAATCTCAGCATCCAACACACTAGTGCCTCACTAATTGTCCAAGAAAATGCTGACCCAGATGTACAAAAAGATTTAATTAATTATTTTGATAAATTGGTACCCATGGACAACAAGTTGTATGTTCATACAACTGAGGGAAAAGATGATATGCCAGCCCATATCAAATCTGCATTAACCAATAATCAAATCTCCTTAAGTATAAAAGATAGCGAATTACTGCTAGGAACTTGGCAAGGTATATATTTGTTTGAACACAGGTTAGATAAAACAACAAGAACTGTAATTCATCATTATATTGGAGACTAATTTTTTTTCTTAATTGATTGAAAAGCACTCAAAGCTTCAGCCCTAGCTTTCTCATGAATAACAATTGGCATTGGATAGCTAGAGCCTATGATAGTATTAATTGCTTCTTGATATTTTTTTTCCATTTCCCATGGTTTATGAATAAATTTTGGTGGAACTTTTGATAATTCAGGAACCCATTTTTTTACATAATCTCCCTGCTTATCAAATTTTTCACCCTGTAAAATAGGGTTGAAAATTCTAAAATATGGTGCCGCATCTGCACCACATCCAGCTACCCATTGCCATTGTGCAACATTGTTTGCTTCATTGAAATCAAGAAGACAATTTCTGAAATATTTTTCTCCTTCTTTCCAGTTAATTCTTAAATGCTTCACTAGAAAAGATCCAACGACCATTCTAATTCTATTATGCATCCATCCCGTTTCGTATAATTCTCTCATTCCAGCATCAACAATTGGATAGCCTGTCATACCTTTCTTCCATGCATTTAAAAATTTAGAATTATTTACCCATGGAAATTTATCAAATTCTTTTCTTAAGTTTCCTTTAAGCATTTGTGGAAAGTAATTTATTAGACTATGTGAAAACTCTCTCCAACCAATCTCATTGGTATATTTTTTTATACTCACATTATTTGATTTTAGTTTTTTGCATTTTTGCCAAATATCCCCAACATTTATTTGTCCATTTCTAATATATGGAGAAAGTAATGACGTGCCCTTAATTGATGGAAAATCACGATCAACACCATAATTAAGTATGCTTTTGTTGACAAAATTATCTAAATTTTCATGGGCTTTTTGCTCTGAAGGTTCCCAATATTTTTCAAATTTCTTATACCAACCAGATTTAGGTAGAATATCCTCAGATTTTATTTGATTTTTAAACAATGTATTTATCTTTTTACACTTCTTAACTTTGTTTATTTTATCAGGCAGTCTTTCTAAATAAAATTGCTCTGCATTTCTCCAAAAAGGACTGTAGACTTTAAAAGGTGTTCCATCATTCTTCGTAATTTTATTATATTCATTAAGCACATTTCCTTTAAAAAATTTAAAATCAATTTTTTTTTTTGAAAAATCAGTACCAATTTTTTTATCTTTTTCTAATTCATTAGGTTCATAAACTTTATTCCAATAAACAGATATTTTACTATTAGATTTTAATTTAGAAAAAAAATTTATTTCATCATCTTTAATTATTTCTAATCCAATATTTAATTTTTTTAAATCAGATTTAAAATTTTCTAGGGATTTACTTACCCACCATTTTTGAGCCTCTCTTTTATGATCGAAAATATTACTATTAAAAATAAATACTGCGGTAACAGCATCATGTTGATTTGTAGCATAAGTTAGCGCATCATTATTTTGTATTCGAAAATCATCTCTTATCCAAACGAGTGCTGTATTAGCCATTTGATAACTGTTCTGATCCTTTAGATAGAAGTTCGTTATAAAGTTTTATATCTGTATCACCTTCACATCCAATTAATAATACGTTCGAATTCATATCTAATTCAAGATCCCTTTTAATTTGTTCGTTATTACAACTAACATTTATACTTATTAGAGCAGGTGCTGAGCATTCTCCTGCAACGATGTTGTCGTCACCAAAATATCCCTTAGCTAACATAGCAACTGATAATGGTATGTCAGCATCTGGGATACTTAGACAATTATTTACTGAGTTTTTAAGAATTTGCCATGGGACTAATGATACATCTCCACATGACATTCCCCCCATAATGCTCTCTTTTTTTATTTCAACTCTAGTAAGTTTGCCTGCATCAATACTTTTTAAGACACAGTCTGCATTTTTTGGTTCAACAATAATAATTTTTGGAATTCTTTTAAAATACCGTGCAACTCCCGCTATTACACCAGAGGCCATTCCACCTACACCTGCCTGTAAAAATATATGTGTAATATAATGATCAGTTTGTTTGGAGATTTCTTCTATCATGACTGAATATCCAGCCATGGTTAGTTTTGGTACTTTTTGATAATCTTCCCAGGCAACATCTTGTACAATTTCCCAGCCATTTTCCTTAGATTGCTTAATGCATTCATCTAAAGAATTTTCGTAATTTCCCTTTACTCTTGTCACCTCTGCTCCAAGTTTTCGCATCTCGTCGGCTCTTGTTTCACTAACAAATTCGCTTATGAAAATTTTACATGCAATACCTAGTCTTTTTGCTCCCCAAGCAACTGATTTTCCATGATTTCCTGCTGTTGCTGTAGCAACAACTACATCCTTTCTTCCAGCTGAAACTTCCGCTACTGCATAAGCACCACCGAGTGCTTTAAAAGATTTAAGTCCAAACCTTTTTGACTCATCTTTGTAAAAGATATTTTTAAGATTAAGGTCTTTTGAAAGTTTATTTAATTTAAGTAGGGGAGTAGGTTCATAATTCTCCCAACCAGACAAAGAATTAAATGCTTTATCAATAGTTTCTTTATTTAATACACTTAATATTTCTTCTCTACTGAATGAATAATTTTTATTTTTAATAAATAATGAAAATTTATTAATATGACTATAATCAATAGACATATTCTAGCAATCCAAAGTATTAGATCTTTCCCACTTTGTAATAGGTTTTAATTTATCAAATTTTTCTTTTGACTTGAAATTTTCAATTTCAGATTTTTTTAATTTGATATAACTGTTTAAAACATTTTTTCCAAAAGCATTTTTCATTACTGTATTAAAATTTAACAATTCTAGGGAATCTTCTAATGTATTTGGTAATTTTTGTAGGTTAGGATATTTTTGGTGATCAGTATACATATTACAGAATAATGGTTTTCCAGGATTAACTTTTTTTCTAATACCATTTATGCCTGCTGCTAAAACTCCTGCTTGTAGTAAATATGGATTCGCTGACCCATCCATTAATCTAAGTTCAAATCTTCCTGGATCTGGAACTCTAATCATATGTGTTCGATTATTCCCCGTGTAAGAAATACTACTTGGTGACCATGTTGCACCAGATTTAGTCGGTGGCGCATTTATTCTTCTATAACTATTTAGAGTCGGATTAAAGAATGCTGATAATGAACCTGCATTTTTAATCACTCCACCTAAAAAATTGTATGCTAATTTACTAAGTCCAAGTTTGTCATTTTTATCTAAAAATTTATTTTTTTTCTTATCCCATAGAGAAATATGTGCATGACATCCATTACCTGTCAGTTGTTCAAATGGTTTAGGCATAAATGTTGCTCTTAATCCATGCTTTTCTGCTATAGACTTAACCATAAATTTAAAAAATGTATGTCTATCTGCTGTTGTTAAGCAGTCAGTGTAGTCCCAATTCATTTCAAACTGGCCATTAGCATCTTCATGATCATTTTGATATGGATTCCATCCCATTGTAATCATGCAATCACATATCTCTTTTATTAAATCATATTGCCTCATTAAAGCTGATTGGTCATAACAAGGTTTAGATTGAGTATCCCTTGAGTCTGCAATAGAACTACCATCAGGTGATATAAGAAAATATTCACACTCAACACCTGATTTCATGGTGTAACCTTCATTTGATAGCGATTTTATTTGGTTTTTTAACATCACTCTTGGTGATGCCTCAACAGGTTTGCCATTCATCCATAGGTCTGAAGCAAGCCAACCTACTTCTTTATTCCAAGGTAATTGAATTAAACTATCTGGATCCGGTATAGCAAACATATCAGAGTCTGCTGGTGACATATCAAGCCAAGCTGCAAATCCAGCAAATCCTGCACCATTTTTTTGCATCTCTTTTATTGCTTGTGCAGGTACTAATTTTGATCTTAATACACCAAACAAATCAACGAAACTTATTAAAAAATATTTAATTTTTTTGGATTTAGCAACATTAGATAAATTTTTGGGCATTAGTGATTATACTACGAATTATTTATTAACTATCAATAACTATTTCTTTTTTATACCTGGTATCCAGCTAGTTCCTGCCAAAGGAACTCTAGCCATTGCTGCAGCCTCAACAGTTAATGCACATAAATCCTCTGGTTCTAAGTTATGAAGACTGTTTTTACCACACGCTCGTGCAATAGTTTGCGCTTCTAAAGACATGACCTTTAAATAATTTGATAATTTTCTACCAGCTTTTTTTGGATCTAATCTTTTCATTAGCTCTGGTTTCTGAGTTGAAATTCCTGCGGGATCATTTCCCTCATGCCAGTCATCATACGCACCAGCTTTAGTTCCAAGTTTTTCATATTCTTTTTCCCATTTTGGATCATTATCACCAATTGCAATCATAGCTGCACTCCCAATTGATACTGCATCAGCTCCTAATGCAAGAGCTTTAGCTACATCTGCACCATTTCTAATTCCACCAGATATTATAAGCTGAACTTCTCTATGAGAATTTAAATCTTGCAAAGCATCTACAGCTGGTCTTATGCAGGCTAAAGTTGGTTGGCCTACATTCTCAATAAATACTTCTTGTGTTGCTGCTGTACCACCTTGCATACCATCTAAGACAATAACATCGGCTCCAGCTTTTACAGCTAATGCCGTATCATAATAAGGTCTTGCTCCAGCAATTTTTATAAATATTGGAACTTTCCATTTAGTAATTTCTCTTAATTCTAAAATTTTTATTTTTAAATCATCCGGACCAGTCCAATCAGGATGACGACATGCAGATCTTTGATCAATACCTTTTGGTAGAGTTCTCATTTCTGCAACACGATCATCTATTTTTTGTCCTAGTAACATTCCACCTCCACCAGGTTTAGCACCTTGTCCAATCACTACCTCAATTGCATCTGCTTTTCTTAAATCATTTGGGTTCATTCCATATCTTGAGGGCAAAAGTTGATAAACTAAATTTTTTGATTGGCCTCTTTCCTCTGGTGTCATTCCTCCATCACCTGTCGTGGTAGATGTTCCAGCTGCACTTGCTCCTCTTCCTAATGCCTCTTTAGCTGGACCAGATAATGCTCCAAAACTCATACCAGCAATCGTAATTGGAATGTCTAGCTCTAATGGTTTTTTTGCATATTTTGTGCCTAAAGTTACATTTGTAGTACATTTTTCTCTATATCCTTCTAAAGGGTATCTAGACATTGAAGCACCCAAAAATAATAAATCATCAAAATGTGGAAGCTTTCTTTTAGAACCGCCACCTCTAATATCATAAATTCCAGTCTCAGCTGCTCTTCTTATCTCAGAGTTAGTATATTCATCAAAGGTCCAGGATTGACGAGGGAGAGTTTTATTTTTCATATTTAATAGTTAGATACATTATCTATGTTAAAATTGTAAAGTTTTCTTGCAGAACCATATCTTTTAAATTGTTCAGGCTTAATATTTGATCCAGCCTTTTTCAAAAGCTCTTTTAATTTTGTCTTATGTTTTTTACTCATTTTTTTTTCTTCACAATCAGCACCTAAAGATTTTACTTTTCCTTTTACATATATGTCTGTTTCATACAAGCTGTCACCTAATGCTTCACCTGCATCACCACAAACAACTAGATTTCCAGATTGTGCCATAAATGCTGACATATGGCCTACAGATCCTTTCACTATTATATCTATACCTTTCATTGAAATTCCACATCTTGAACTTGCATCACCATCAATAATTAATATTCCACCATGAGCAGTTGCCCCCGCAGATTGTGATGCATTTCCTTTTACATGAACTTTTCCAGACATCATATTTTCTGCAACTCCGGTTCCCACATTTCCATCAACTACAATATTTGCATTTTGGTTCATACCTGCACAATAATATCCTACGTGACCTTTGATAGTTACATCAATATTTTCTGTAAGACCTGCACAGATAGCATGATTACCTTCAGGGTTTGATATTACAAAGTCTCTTTTATTTTTTTTTCGATCAATATTTTGAAGTTTTTCATTCACAGATCTTAGTTTTAGATTCTTTAAATCAAGTATCATTATTTTCCCCAAGAATAAACGATACCTGGCTCAGGTTCAAAAATTTTTGCATTATTTACATTTGGTAAATGTGCCATTGCTTGAAACTCTGATGAAATTGCTACATAGTCTTTTGTTTCAGCGATAACAGCAGGCTTGCATGCAATCTCATCTCTTAGAACTGCAAAACCACTATGTGTTCCTGCAATAAAAGTATAAAATCCATCTAAATCGCTTAAGCCTTTATTTAATGTTTGTTTTAAATTTCTTTTTTTTAAACTATCTGAAATATAACCAGCTGCTACCTCCGTATCATTATCAGAACTAAATTTGGATCCATTTTTTTTTAATTTTCTTCTTAAATTGTTATGATTAGACAAGGAACCATTATGTACTAAGCATTCATCTTCACCTGTAGAATAGGGGTGTGATCCGTCAGTTGTAATTGCACTTTCTGTTGCCATTCTTGTATGGCCAATAGCATGAGTTCCTGAGAAATTATCTAGATTAAATTTTTTTACAACATTGCTTGGTTTTCCTACTTGTTTAAAAATTTCTATAGATTTTCCGTACCCAACTAGTGATATTATTGAAAAATCCTCTAAAATAGGGAGAATTTTATTAGGTGTTTCAACAGATTTTAAAATTACGTGGTCTGAATTTTTTTCTATATTTGTAAGTTTTACTTTCTTTTTCATTTCCTTTTTAAATTTTTCAAAACTCATATCATTTAAACAAATAGAATATTTATAAATTTTATTTTTATCACTTTTATAAATTGCAAAACCTGCACTGTCAGGACCTCTAGACTCCATGCTGACCAACATTTTTGAAAGCATACCTCCTAAGGATTTTTCAAACTTTTTAGATTTTAGATAAATTCCAACGATGCCACACATAAATTAGTTTTAAATTAGTGATAATAATTGGTCTTTATAGTAAAGCACATTAATTATAACAATAATAATGATTGCGGCATAGACACCATATTTAGATTTAGGCCATGCTAATCTAGCCATTTTACCTGGTGTTTTGTTGGGATTTTTTTTTTCTTCGTCCATACTTTGTAAAGGGCGCATCTAAATAAATGCGCCCTTATCGTTTTTTATTTATCCATCGGTAATATTACTCTTCCATGCATTTGAACTTGGTCTTCTTCTTGCAAGCTTAGAAAGTTTATCACTTTCTTGTTTTGAGCTTACAACTGTCCAACCTATCCAAATAACAGCAAGTATAAGAACTAATATACCTTCTGATCCTACTCCTGGATAAATAGCACCCGCCACATCCTCTGCGGGTTTATTTAAGTGATCTATCCAATTAGATACTGTAGCCATATTATCCTCCTTTAACTACTAGAAGAAGCAACAGTGCGTTCATCTTCTTTTGCCTCCTCCATTATTTGGTAGTCCAAACCAGCCAACTCAACTTCCCTCGGGATTCTGAGTTTGCCAATACCATTTAACACTTTAGCTATAATGTAGCCTGGGATCATTCCAAGGACAAAGAACATGATTATTGCACCTATGAACATTCCTAAAGGATTTATTGCAGCGTATGTAGTTCCATCCCACATAGCACCAACACTGTATCCTGAAGAAGGGTATCCATTTAATACAAAACCGCATATCACAAGTCCTGCAAACCCAGCATAACCATGAACTGCTACTGCTCCAACTGCATCATCAATTTTGAACCTACGTTCAACCCAGTAATGCATTTTGTAAGCTATAACGACACCAATCATTCCAATTATCAAAGATTGTATTGGATGATAAAGATCATTTCCTGCAGATGCACAGATTATTCCAGCTAAACCACTTGAGTAAGTCCAGAAAGGATCACCTTTAGAAACAACATAACCTGCTAATAACCCTCCTGAGAGAGACATTAAAAAGTTCATTGTTATTCCACTAAGTGTGGTTGGCGTTACATAAATTGTGGTTGCAGTAAAGTAGGTTACACCTTCCATGCCATACTCAGGTCCAAGATCGTAAATTGGAATATTACAAGCAGCATAAAATCCCCAAAAACCTGTATAAATTAGAAATAATCCAATAGTTACAAGCCAAGGATTTCTAGGTCCTATATTTCTAGGTTCACCGCTTGATGAAAATTTTCCAATTCTTGGTCCTAAAACAGCAAGTACCCCTAAAGCAAATCCACCAGCAACTGCATGAATTACACCTGAGGCATAAGCATCATGGTAACCGAGTATCTTCAACATCCATCCGTCAAAGTGCCATCCCCATGCAGCATCTATACTCCAAAATACTGATCCAATTGCAATCGCAAGAATTCCAAAAGCAAAAGTAGTAATCCTTTCAATTACAGCACCAGATACAATGGATGCAGCTGTCCATGAGAAAAGTAAAAATGCAGCCCAAAATACTCCGCTAATATGATCTCCTAAGTTTACTGCCATCAATTCACTATTTGGCAGATACCACTTAGCACTAAAAGCTGAGTCATCTGTAATTAGCGCTGCGCTTTCATTCATTATTGATGGTGCAAGACCTGGTCCAGTTGGAAATGCCCAATAAATCCACCAACCAAATAAAAACCAAGTTACTGTTACCAAAGGAATCAGCATTGTGTTTTTCATTAATGTGTGTTGATGATGTTTGTATCGGGAAGCTCCAACTTCATACATACAGAATCCTACGTGTATAAGAAACATAAGTACTACTGTTATCCAATAGTAAAATTCTGTAAATATGGTTGTCAATGCACCGAGTTCGTCAGTCATTTAACCTCCAATTGTTTAAACAAATTATTTTAATATTATTATTTGGAGACATCGGATCAATATTAAAAACAACAATTAAATCAAAGAGAATTTATTAAACTACAACTTCAGGTATATATGATTTGTTGGTGATTCTAAAATTTTCTATATGCTTTTTTTAAATCTACCAAAGGGTGGTTTGGAGACATTTGAAATTTTACCAATAGTTCTCGTGCAATCATGTCTCTATCTTGTTGGTTGTTAGGTAATTTAATTTTCTTTGGAATAGTGACCCAACCATTTGCATTTCTATCAAAAACTGCAGGTCTATCTTCTTCATATCCCATGTGAACATCTTCCAACCAATTTAAATCATCCCATCCCATTGCTTCAATATATTTTTTTAGGAATGGTGTTATTCTTGAGTAGTCAGGTAATAAATTAACATCATATCTATAACCAATAGTTTGACCTATCATCTTTTCTCGAGCGGTTTCTTTCTTTTTACCTAACTGGCCTTTAACTGTTTTTTTGCTCGATTTTTTACTTTTTTTCTTTGGCATACTTATATTTTATGAAAATCGTCAACTCCTACAGTGTGATTTGTTCCAGAAAGAGGTACTTTTGCTAAAGCAGAAGCTTCCATTGTTAAAGCTGCCATATCCTCAGGCTCTAATGAATGAATATTAGTTTTACCACAAGCTCTGGCTAATAATTGCGCTTCTAAAGTCATAGTATGTAAGTAATTATATACTCTCAGAGCTGCCTCATCTGGGTTAAGTCTTTTTCTCAATTTAGGATCTTGAGTAGCAACACCTACTGGGCAACGTCCTGTATGACAGTGATAACAATGACCTGCAGGTACTCCCATTTCTTTTTCAAAATTAGATTCTGGTATTTCTTTATTACAATTTAGTGCAATCATAGCTCCAGTACCTATAGCAATAGCGTCTGCTCCAAGAGCTAGTGCTTTTGCCATATCGGCTCCATCTCTAACACCACCTGCGTAAATAAGTGTAACTTTTCCAGTTTTACCAACATCATCTATTGCTCTTCTTGCTTCTCTAATTGCAGCTATTCCAGGTATACCCGTGTTTGCTGCTGCTATATGCGGACCAGCACCTGTTGAACCTTCCATACCATCTAGATAAATAGAGTCTGGATCACATTTTGCTGCCATACGAACATCATCATAAACTTTTGCTGCTCCAAGTTTTAATTGTATTGGAACTTTATTTTTTGTTAACTCTCTTAGCTCTTGAACTTTTAAAGCCAAGTCATCTGGACCTAACCAATCAGGATGTCTTGCAGGAGATCTTTGATCAATACCAGCTGGTAATGATCTCATCTCTGCTACTTGGTCAGTTACTTTTTGACCCATTAAGTGACCACCCATTCCAACTTTTTGTCCCTGACCAATGAACACTTCAATTCCATCAGCTAGTTGAGCATGATGAGGATTAAATCCATATCTTGATTGAATACATTGATAATACCATTTCTCTGAATATCTTCTTTCATCAGGTATCATTCCACCTTCACCTGAGCATGTTGCGCTACCTGCCATAGTTGCACCTCTTGCAAGTGCTGTTTTTGCTTCATAAGATAAAGCTCCAAAACTCATACCAGTTATATAAACTGGAATATCTAATTCCACTGGATTTTCACATCTTGGACCAATGATAGTTTTTGTTTCACACTTTTCTCTGTAACCTTCAATTACAAATCTTGTAAGGGTACCGGGTAAAAAAACTAAATCGTCAAATGTAGGAATTTTTTTCATTAGAGCCATACCTCTCATTCGGTATCTTCCTAACTGAGCTTTAATATGAATGTCGTCGATTACTTCGGGTGTAAATATAGAGTTATAACCTAGTAAACTTTTATTTCTTTTTGAAAATTCACTACCACCATTCCCATTGGAATGACCATTTGATTTTCCGTTTTTTTTCTTTGCCATTAAATTGCTCCTTTTTTCTCAGTTGGTTCTAAAGCGTCATAGTTCCAGAGTTTTTTACCTGCAACTACTTTTGTCATCTTTGAAATATCAAAATTTTCGCCAATCTCAGCGACTTTAAGTTTTCTTTTAATCCAATCTATATCACTTTTTGTCATAGGTGACTCAATCGCATCACTTCCAAATGACCCAATTTTTCCACCCACATAAATAGTTCCATCATACATAGAGTCTCCAAGGTTTATACCGACATTACCTAAAATTATTATCCTTCCTCTTTGCATCATAAAGCCAGTGAATGCTCCAGCGTCACCACCAACAATAATTGTTCCACCTTTTTGATCAATTCCTGTTCTAGCACCAACGCTACCTTTACATATTAAGTCTCCACCTCTAACTGCTGCACCAAAACATGATCCTGCATTTTTTTCTATTACTACTTTTCCTGCCATCATATTTTCTGCACACGACCATCCAACTCTACCATTAATTCTTACCGTTGGACCATCAATAGAACCAACACCAAAATAACCCAAACTTCCTTCAAATATTAAATTTAATTTATTGAGCACCCCAACACCTAAACTATGTTTTCCTTGTGGGTTCTTTATAACTATTGTTCCATAACCTTGACTCATAAGCTCATCAATTTTTTTGTTTGCCTCTTTGCAGTCTAGATCATTTACATCAAGGTCAATTCTTTTATTAAAATCAACATCATAAGTTCCCCAATAGTAAAAGTTTTCTGCCTCATCAGGATTAAAAAATTTTTGTTGAGTTTTACCTGTAAGAACTTCAGTATGAAGTCCCATTGATTGGGCTTTGGTCTTTTTTTCTGTTGTTTTTAAATTTGCCATACTTTTACCTCTCCATCAAATGGATCATATGTATCTATTTCATGTGGCAAGATAGATCTTATTGCTATTTCCTCAGAGCCCATAGCAACTAAATCATCTGACTCGTATAAGACTAATGGTTTTGCTGCCATTGTATCTTTAGCCATTCCCAAAGAATCTTTCGTTGCAACAAAATATGTAAATACTCCATCTAAACCTGACAAACTATCCTTCATGCCTTCTTCTAATGTTGCTCCATTTCTCATTTTCTCTGCTAAATAAACAGCTATCAACTCAGAGTCACATTCAGACATAAATCTCATGCCTTTGTTCTCTAACACTCTTCTATTATTCCAGTAATTAGTTAATTGACCATTATGCACAACTGAAACATCGCTAAAAGGATATCCCCAAAAAGGGTGAGCAGATTTGATATCTACACCTGACTCAGTTGCCATTCTAGCATGACCTATAGCATGAGTTCCTGTTACTTTTCCAAGATCATACCTATCTAAAACTATTTTTGCATCTCCTAAATCTTTAATTAATTCAAGTGATTTACCAATTGATAAAATTTCTACACTTTCAATGCTCTCAATTTTCTTTGAAAAATCCATTAAATCATTATCATATTTCATTTCATATCTGTAGGAATATGGAGTTAGTTTTTCCTCCTTTAATACTTTTGCGCCAAGATTTTTTAACATATCGTCTACAAGTTCTTTCCTCTTATCATAAACACTTTCATCTTCATTTACGGAAGTACTACCCTCACCAACATTTTCCCCAACCTTGAATCTCATTATGAAGTTTTCACCATCATTATCTGCATATAGAGCATAACCTGTAGAGTCAGGTCCTCTATGCTTTAAAGCCTGAAGCATTGCTTGTAATTCGTTTCCTACATTAGAGGATTTTCCTCTATGAATCAGACCAGCTATTCCGCACATATTTCTCCTTAACTAAATTTGTTTATGGTAGGCAATCCAAATACGTATCTAGATCCCATTGAGTTGTTGCACCTAAAAATCTCTCCCACTCATCATTTTTATACCAATGAAATATTTTATACATTTCATCGGGCATCGCAGATTGAATAACTTTATCTTCTGCTAAACGATCTAAAGCCTCACCAAGACTTAAAGGTAATTTTTTAACATTTTTTCCAGCTTTTTGAGCTTCATAAATATTTCTAGACTCGGGTTTTCCAGGATTGATATTATTCGTTATTCCATCATCAAAAGCTTTTAATAAACTTGCTCCCATTAGATATGGATTATGCATAGAGTCTACAGATCTGTATTCAAATCTACCTGGTGCTGAAACTCTTAATCCACAAGTTCTATTTTGATATCCCCAATCTGCATAAACCGGTGCCCAAAAACCTTGATCCCACAATCTTCTATATGAGTTAACCGTTGATGATCCGATTGCTGTTAAGGCAGGCAAGTGTTTCATTACACCTCCGATTGATTTCAAACCAATTTTTCCTGGCAACTGAACATCTTTTGTATCAGGCATAAATGTGTTTGTTCCACCTTCTACATAACTGAAAACTTCGTCCATGCCTGGTAAAGATTTATGACCTAATTTATTTACTTTATCCTTTCCGCCTGTCCATAAAGACATGTTAGTATGACAACCACTAGCAGAAACTCCCATGAAAGGTTTTGTCATAAAGCAAGCAATTAAATTAAATTCTCTTGCAACCTGAGCACAAATTTGTCTGTAAGTAGATAACCTATCTGCATTTCTTAAAACATCATCATACATCCAGTTTAGTTCTAGTTGTCCCGGAGCATCTTCATGATCACCTTGGATCATATCAAAGCCCATAGCCCTTGCGTATTCCATAACTTTCATAAATACTGGTCTTAAGGACTCGAATTGATCTATGTGATAACAATATGGTTTAGAAAAGCCCTTACCAGTTGGAGTTCCATCATCGTTTCTAGTCAACCACATCATTTCTGGTTCAGTTCCAACTCTAAGTTGGTAACCATGTTTTTTCTTAAATTCTTTAGCAATAATTCTTAAATTACCTCTACAATCAGATGTTAAGTGACCACCTGGATTTTCTCTCTCTTCTCTATTTCTAAAACAAGTTACAAAAACTCTTGCAACTTTTTTATCCCAAGGTAACTGGCAAAAAGTTTCTGGGTCAGGTATTCCAACCAACTCTTTTGCTTCAGGACCATATCCTATGTAGTTATTGTGACGATCTAAGAATAAATTTGCTGTTGCTCCGTAAACTAATTGAAAACCTTTTTCGCATGTTCTTTCCCAATGATCAGCAGGAATTCCTTTACCAACAACTCTTCCTGTTACTGAAATGAATTGAAAAAAAATATAATCAATTTTTAGTTCATTAATTTTAGCTCTAACTTGCTTAACTAGTTTGGCTCTACCTGGTTGATTAACATGTTTCTCTAGATCAGTCATATTCCCCCTTAAGAATTTTTAGACCAAAAAGTTAACTGAAAAAAAAACATCTGTCTACTTAGATAAATTAGCTCCAAGGAAACGGACTATTAGATGTTGGGTGTAATTCACCTTTCTCGTAACGGTTGAATCTAAATGGTTTTAATAAATCACTCTCGGTTCCAAGAATTTCTTTTGCAACAAGTTCTCCAACTCCAATCATTTTATAACCATGGTTAGAGTCTGCTATCATATAAACATTTTCTAAAAATCTATCAAAAATTGGAAACGAATCTGGAGTCATACATCCAAGTCCACCAGAAGGACCTTTTCTATATAAATCTGATTTTCCTTCAAATCTTTTTTGGCAATGAGCTAACGCTGAACACCACATATCATTAAAAGCTTCTGTTGTCTGATATTCAGGGGACTCTATTCCATATGGATCAACATTTACTTGATCAAAATGTTTATCAACTATGTAAGGTGAAGTTCCACCTTGCACTCCGAGTCCCTCAATATCTGGTTTATAATATATTCCCCAAATTTTATCCGTTAATAATTTTTTAGTTTTATCTGAATATAATGGAGCCGTTGAATCTACATGAATTACGGGTGGCTGTTCACCGTTATCCATTTTTAAAAAATCTGGTTCTACACCAAGTACACCTTCTTGAAGCATCCAATATTTCCACATATCAGTTTCATGCATCTTGCCGTCTTTATCTTTAATATTTGCAGTTTTAGGAAGCTCTAACATATTCCAAAAATCTCTAGCCCAAGGTCCTGCGCCAACAACAACTTGTTCACACTCTATTGTACCTTTGTCTGTTTCAACTCCTGTAACAGCTTTGCTATTACTTCCTCTTTTAAAACCTGTAACTTTTACACCTTTCAATACTTCAACACCATTTGAAGTAGACTTATTTTCAAGTGCTTTAATTGAATCTTTGTTAAATGCATATCCACCTTTTTTTTCATGAAGAACAGAAGTTATACCTTGTGCTTGCCAGTCACCAAACATACCTTTCATATATTTCATGCAATCTTTTTCACCTTCTATAAATTCAGATTCGTAACCAATTGCTTTTTGTTGTTCGTAAATAGTTGCAACATCTGCATGCATTACTTCTGGTGAAATCTGTAAATAACCAACCGCATTATATTTAAATGATTTAGGATCACTTTCCCAAACTGAAACTGAATGAGCCATTAATTCTCTCATTGCAGGCTGAAAATAATTATTTCTTACAACACCGCAGGCAATTCCACTTGCTCCTGCTGCGGTATCTTTTTTTTCTAAGACGACAATATCACCTGGATTTTTATAAGTTTCTGAAAGTTTCCAAGCAGTACTTAGACCGTGAATTCCCCCTCCAACGATGACTACTTTAGCTTTTGTCGGTAATGACATTCTGAAACATTATTTTTTGAAAAGGGTTAAATATATAATTTTTTTTATATATAAAATTTAGAAATAAAAACTTACAGAACTTAGGATTTGCTTATTGTTAAAAGCTTAAATTTTTAAGAGTAGATAAGTAGTCGTTAAATTCATCAATAAACGAAGTGCTTGGCTTTATATGTTTTTTTCTTTGATCTTGTGCAGTTTTTTCTAAGTAAAAAAAACCTTTTTCACATGCTTCATTAATTATTAATGCAGATTTTGGTCTAGAGGTTTTAAATAGTTTGGTTTTTAGCTCCTCTACTGATAAATTTTGTTTTTGCTTAAATGCCGACATTACTAAAAGCATCATATGATAATGGGAAGGTGATTTTCTAAAAAAATAGTTACTTGATGTGTGTGAAAGTTTCATTTGATCTTCCCAAAACTCTAACAAATCCTTAGTTGATTTAGCCATTAAGATCTTACTTTAGTTTTCTTTGGATCGTAATGAGGAAATCCGACAATTTTTGCAGGTATTCTCTTTTGATGTCCATCTATTTTTCCAATTTCAACATCATTACCTAATTCTGAGTGACCTACATCTATTCTACATAATGCAATATTTTTATTTAATGTCGGAGAAATACATCCACTTGTTATAATTCCAACCTGAGATCTTCCAATATGAACACAGTCCCCATGATTAGCTATCTCTTTACCAATAAGCTCTAGCCCTACAAGTTTTTTTTGAGGATTTTCTTTTCTCTTAATTAAATTTTCTCTTCCAATAAAATCCTCTGTTTTGGATTTTAGAGGAACTGAAAACCCAATTCCTGCTTCGAACGGATCTTGTTGTCCGTCAAATTCATTACCAAATAAAATTAAACCAGCTTCAATTCTTAAAAGATCTAAAGCAGCAAAACCAGCTGGTATCAAACCTTCATCTTTTCCTGCCTCCATTACCTTATCCCAAACTATAGTAGCATTACTTGGATGACACCAAATTTCATAACCAAGTTCACCAGTATAACCTGTTCTTGAAACAATTAATGGTATGCCGTTTAATTCTTCCAATCGACAAATTGTAAATCTAAACCATTCTAATTCAGATATAGAGGGTTGGGTAGGGGGAGTAAAAATTATTTTTTCTAAAATTTTTCTACTTTTGGGACCTTGTAAAGATAAATTATTTATTTGGTCAGTAGAATTTTTGATATGAACTTTGTAATTTTTTTTCTTCGCTTGTTCTTTAAGCCACTCACCTCCATATTCATCACCACAAACCCATCTAAAACCATGATCACTAAGTTTTAATAACGTTCCATCATCAAACATGGTTCCATTTTCATAACACATTGCTGAGTAAACAATTTGACCAACTGAAAGTTTTTTTACATTTCGTGTTAATGTATAGTTCATTAATTCTTCTGCATCTGGTCCAAGAATTTCAAACTTTCTCAATGAAGATAAGTCAATTAGTACTGCGTCTTCTCTGCATGCATTGTATTCATTAATTACACCATGTTTTGTATAATCATTTGGTAACCAAAAACCTCTAGCATCGACAAAGTTTCTAGTTAATTTTGATGTTCTCTCATAGAAACCCGTATTTCTTGTAAGTTTATTTTCTGAATCTGTTTTCATTCTAAAACCATATGACTTTGTAAATTCTTTGCTTTTTTCATAAGTTCTAACAAAAATATCAGTAGGGTTCCATCCATTGCAGCTATCAATATCGCTAGGGCATGCAGTTGTTCCACATGTTAAATCTTTTAACGCTTTAAAAATGACGTAATCTCCAGGCCTTGCATAAGATTCATCAGATGTAACAGAATTTTGACCTCCAGAGGATGTATTAAAGAAAAGATTGATCGCATGCCAACCTTTTTTTTCTTCGACACCATACATTTTCATTGAATCATTTAAATTGTCAGAGCAATTTGCATGACCAAAATATCCAGCATCTTCGTAGTACTTTGAGGTGCAGGCTAAATTAAATGTATCATGTATACCTACAGTATCTCTTACAACTTCTACCAGTGGCTCATGATCAGTATCATAAAATTTTGAAAATAAACCAGGACCTGGAAAAGTATTTCCCATAAATGTTCTAGTAGTTTGCCAATCGAGACCTCTCTCTATACCTTTTTCTAATTTTGCCGTGTCGTAAGCAACGAAATCTGAACATTGTCTTCCTGTTGGTGTAATTATTTGAATATAGTCCCCAGCCTTAACTTGATATCCTGTTGCAGTTTTTCTATCTATATTAACTTCATAGTCAGGATCATAAATTGGATCAGGGATTATTGAAAATTCCTTTTCAGAATTTTTAATTTTTGCTCTTTTAACTAATACAGTTAAATCTGAAGGTGGATTTTGATCATGAACAAGCATGTCATTTCCTGGAGCAGCAAAGATGCAATAACAGTTATCCTTCGAAGTAAGAATTATTTCTTCCCCTGCAGAAGTATTTTTATCAAAAATTACTGACGAAGTGGCTTTATCAATTTGTAAACTTCTTTTTTTTAATTGCAGCAAAGCTTGCATAGCACTCTCTTCTTTTTTAAAAAGTATTTTTTTTATTTCTGAGGAATTTTTATTTTCTTTTAAATTTAAAATTCCCAATTCTGATTTTCCATGTTTATCGAAAATGTTTATTTCGCAAATTTGATTTCCCTCATTATTTACAATTTTAATTTCATCTTCAGGAAATATTTGAATACCAGTAATTCCACCTGCATTGACCACATATCTTTCAACTCCAGGTGGTAATACGTTTAAACCAGGTTCTTTAATACTTAAACTTGTTTGCATTTTTAAAAAATATTTAAAAATTATACAAAAGTATAAACAAATTTATATATAAATTTTATATATACATTTGTATCTATTTTGCTAGTTGACTGTAACTTTAATAGAGGGGATACTTTAATCACTTAATATTAAGGAAAGGGAAATAATGAAAAAAATAATATCTCTATTATCAGCTATGGTGATATCTCTTGTAAGTTTTGCAGGGATTTCAAACGCAGCAGATAGTAAAAAACCAATTGTTATCCCAACTCATAACTGGTCAAGCCAAATTGTAATGGCTTACGTAATTGGCGGAATTTTTGAAAGTATGGGGAACAATGTAAAATATGTAAATGCTGACTCTCAAGCAGTTTATGAGTCAATTAGAATTGGTGATGTAACTATATCTCATGAAGTATGGGAATCTGCATTCGGAAAATCATTCACAACTGCTTTAGATAAAGGTGGTTTATTAGATATGGGTGATCACGAAGCTAGAACTCTTGAGGATATGGGATATCCAAACTGGGTTGTAGAAAAAGGCTTATGCCCAGGTCTACCAGACTGGACTGCATTAAAAAATCCTGATTGTGCGAAAAATTTCACAACACCTGATTCACCAGATGGAAAAGGTAGAATGTTGGAAGGACCACAAACATGGCATGGAGATTTAATACCTCAAAGAGTTGATGCTCTTGGATTAGGAGATCTATGGTGGGTTAAATTTGCTGGAAGTGCAGATGCACTTTGGGCAGAGTTAGCTGCAGCTAAAAAAGAAGGAAGAGGAACTATCATATTTAACTGGACACCGAACTTTACAGATGGTGCTGGTTTTACATTTATCGACTTTCCTCCATACACAGCTGGTTGTAGACCAGAAGATGGTGGAGATGGAAAATGTGGTTCTCCGGATGGTTATTTAAAAAAAGCTGCACATGAAGATTTTCCAAAAACTCATCCAGCAGCTGCAAAAACGTTTAAAAAAATGTCATTCTCTACAAGTCAAATTGGAGCGATGGCAGCTTTAGTTGATGTCGACAAAATGACTCACGAAGACGCAGCAAAAAAATGGTTAGCTGACAATAAGAGTGTGTGGGAAGAATTTACACACGATCATTAAGGTTAATTTAATAAATTTAAGATCTCTCCCAATTTTATTGGGGGAGATTTTTTTTATCACCTCAAATAATTAATGATAAAAGTATTTTATTTAATATTATTAAACTTTTTTATTTTCAATTTTGCTTATGCAAAAGACATAAGTATTGGTGAAAATTTAAATTTAGAGTTTACATGTGAGTTAGAAAAAAAAATTGTTAAGAATTCGGAATATAATTATAAAACTTTCCTAGCAAAAGACTTAAATGTTAAAAATTTAGATTCATTTCAAATTTATTCAAACAAACCAAGCACATTAATGGTAAATGGATTATCAAAATTTTTTTCTCAAAATTCAAATTTTGATGTCAAAATAGTAAATAAAGACGTAGTTTTATTTAAAGCCTTTAATAATGAAAAAACGTATTCAGAATCTGCGATAATCACAAGAAAATCAGGCGAATTAATTCATGAAATTACCAAAAATATAAATACCGAAAATTCAGAAAAAGATATTTCAATTTATATCTGTAAGAATAAATCAAAAAATGCCTGATTTTTTTTTAAGAAATTTTGTGTAATATATTTCCATGAAAAAGCTTATATTTTTTATACTTTTTTCGTCATTAATCACTTCTTTAGCATTTGCAAGAAGTACAGGGTGCAAAGAGGGAAATTGTGAAAATGGCTATGGTAAGTGGGTTTACACAGATAAAACAACTTATGAAGGCGAATGGGTAGCTACGAAAAAACATGGCCAAGGAACTGAAACATGGCCGAATGGATATATTTACAAAGGTGAATTTAAAGAAAGTCAGTGGAACGGTATAGGAATTTTATTTTTTCCTGATGGCTCAACCTATGAAGGTGAATGGGCCAATGGTTTTATGAACGGCGAAGGTACTTTTACTTGGTCAGATGGTAAACAAAAAAAAGGTATTTGGAAAAATGGAAGTTTCCAAGAATAGTTTTAAAACATTATCAGAACCAGTTAAGCAATTTGGTGGATTGGTTGGTATAATTATTCTTATCTTTCTAACTTTTTTTGTTTTAAATAATATTTTTGGTGAAGGTGATGAACTGGTTGCTAAAATGAAAATAGAAGAAGAAAGAATAGCTGAAGAAAGAAAACTTAATAAGCTAATTTCTAGTCTTCCTTCAGGAGTTTTGGTTTCATTTGATGGCACTGATAATTTTAAATTGTCTGATGAGTTGTATGAAGCTGTTTGTAAGGCAACTAAGCTTATCCCTCAACGTGCAATTATGGGTGCGAATTTTCTAAACTTTAGAGCTCATGAAATCTATACAATTAACGGAAATAAAATAGATGAAACATTTGTAAAATGGGACGATGAAAAAAATAAATGTTTTGCAGGTTTTGTTGTAAGTGGAAATAATGTTGGTGTAGATGAAACTGTAAAAGTAAGTGGAGAAGCTTTGAGTTTTTTAAGCACAGGTATTGATACAAGAGTTTATTTTATTAAAAATTTTTAAGGAGGAATTCTAACAAATTATAGAGATTTTATTTTATCTTAATTTCGTATAACCTAAATATTATTTATGTCTGAACCAGTAATTAAATGCCAGTCTGTCTATAAAATTTTTGGAGCAAACGCTGAAAAAATGCTTAAAGAAGCAAATGGTAATGTTGATGCAAAAACATTTCAAGAAAATGGATGTATTGTAGGAGTTAACAATGCCTCTTTTGAGGTATCTAAAGGTGAAATGCTAGTTGTAATGGGTTTATCAGGATCAGGTAAGTCAACATTATTAAGATGTATTTCTAGATTAACAGACGCAACTGGTGGAAAAATTTTTATTGAAGGTCAAGACTTGCTTAATTTAAATAACAAGGAACTAATTGATTTAAGAAGAAATAAAATGGGAATGGTTTTTCAAAGTTTTGCACTACTTCCTCATAAAACAGTATTAGAAAATATTGCTTTTCCTCTTCAAATTAAGGGGATTAAAACTGAAGATAGTATTAATAAAGCAATGGATATGGTCAAACTTGTTGGTCTTGATGGAAGAGAAAATTATTTTCCAAGAGAGTTATCTGGAGGACAACAACAAAGGGTAGGAATTGCAAGATCTTTGGCAGTTGAGCCAGATATATGGTTCTTAGATGAACCTTTCTCTGCATTAGATCCTCTTATAAGGAAAGAAATGCAAGATGAATTTTTAAGACTTCAAGAAAAATTACAAAAAACTATTATGTTTATTACTCATGATTTTGATGAAGCCTTAAAGCTTGCTGATAGAATTGCAATTATGAAAGATGGAATAATTGAGCAATTAGATACACCTGCAAACATTGTTTTAAATCCAGCTACAGAATATGTAAGAAAATTTACAGAAGAAGTTCCAAGGGAAAAAGTTTTATTAATTAAAGATGTAATGGATGAAATAACCTCTGATCACATGGGTGATATAAAAGTTTCAAAAGATGAGATTATTGAAAATGTTGCTGAAAAAATATTAACACAAGAAAAATCAGTAGCTGTTACAGACGGCAAAAATAATATCGTAGGTTCAATTAATCCTGCAAAAATTATTAATACAGTTTTTGGGGGAAGAAAAAAATAATCATTAAACTATGGAATTACTTAAAAAATATCCTAAATTATTTCAATGGTTATTTTTATTAGCTGTATTTTTTGCGCTATGTTTTGCAATTGATGTTCCTGAAACTTACAAATTTATTAGAGGACAAGCAGAATTTGTAAAAGATCCTAATCAGAGTGCCTTCGTATTTCTAGGTAAAGAGGTCAGATATTACGCTTTTGATGTTTTCTGGAGATTGCCACCATTACTTGGATGGCTTCCAATTTGGATAAATGATTCTTTATTCTTCTTAATGAATGATTGGATGCCAATGGAATTTTGGAATGAAGATACGCAAGAATATAAAACACGACCTTTGGTTTTACAAATAACTAGAAACCTAACCGCATTTATGACTTTTCTAATAGAATTAATTAGAGAGATTTTATTAGGTGGTCTTGAAACAATTGTTGCTTTTACTAGTTGGGATTGGATTGATGCTAATCCCTGGGCAGAATTACCAGGCTTACCTTGGACTATTGTAGCAGCAGGATCAGCGATACTTGCTTATAAGTTAGGAGGTAAAGGATTGGCCTTATATGCACTTTTATCAATGACTTACATTTCAATATTTGGACAATGGAAACCGTCTATGCAAACACTCTCTTTTATATTAGTTGCAGCACCTCTTTCATTTATTTTTGGTTTGGGTTTGGGTGTTGCGGCATACAAAAGCAAAAGAGTGGAAAAAGCCCTTTATCCAATACTTTTAGTTATGCAGACAATGCCCCAGTATGCGGTATTAGTTCCTGCACTAGTTCTTTTTGGGGTAGGAGACCATGCTGCAGTAATTATAACAATGATCGTTGCTGTGCCGCCAATGATACTATTAACTTTATTAGGTTTAAGAGCTGTGCCTCCTGAGGTAATTGAAGCTGGTAGAATGAGTGGATGTAATAACTGGCAACTAATGTCTAAAGTATTAATTCCAACAGCAAGAAGAGATATTTTAATAGGAGTTAACCAAGTTATAATGGTGTGTTTTTCCATGGCAGTTATCTCTGCATTTATAGGAGCAAAAGGTTTAGGTTTTAATTTATTATTAGCTCTAAATCAGTTGAATATTGGATTAGCATTAGAAGCAGGTCTTTGTATTAGTTTAATTGCAATCTTATTAGATAAGATGTCTTTAGCTTGGGCAAATAAACAGGTTGATTATTTTGGTAATTTAAATTTTTTTCAACGAAATAAAAATTCTTTATTCTTTGGAGTTATAGTAATAGTAGGTATTCTATTAGCTTACTTTGGATCAATTTATTTTAAAGACGGATATAATTATTTATTTGAGGTTCCGCATAATAAAGGAATATCAACAGCAGACTTTTGGAATAAAGGTGTTGACTGGATATTTGATACTTTCTTTGTATATATAAAAGCATTTAACACTTGGCTAATTGTTGATGTGCTCCAACCGATGCGAGCTTTATATTTGAGAATGCCAGCCATAGCCACATTAGTTCTAGTCGTTGGAGCTGGATATTTAATTGGTGGAGTTAGATCTGCTTTAGTTGTTTGTGGTTTAACTTTATTTATAGCTCTAAGTCCATGGTGGGATAGAGCTCTAGTTACTACATATATGGCAACATTTGGTGTACTAGTATCCTGCACAATTGGATTTACTGTTGGAACTTTATGTTTTCAAAATAAACATTCTACAAACTTTATGTTAAATGTTTGTGATATATTTCAAACATTTCCATCTTTTGTATATTTAATTCCTGTGATGATGCTTTTTGGAATTACAGATACTTCAGTTTTAATTGCTGTAATAGTTTATGCTACTATACCAGCAACAAGATATACAATTGAGGGTCTCAGAAGTGTTCCAGCTGGATTACATGATGCTGCAACGATGTCAGGTGTCACAAAGTTTCAAAGACTATTTAAAATAGAATTTCCATTAGCATTTCCGCATATGATGTTGGGTCTAAATCAAACAATAGTTTTTGCTTTATTTATGGTGATTATTGGTGCCTTTATTGGAACTGAAGATTTAGGTCAGTACATTCTAAAAGCTTTATCAGATAAAAAAGGTGCAGGCATTGGGTTAACACTTGGAATTTGTGTTGCATTTATTGGACTAATTTTTGATAATTTAATTAGAACTTGGGTAGGACAAAGAAAAAAACATTTAGGTATAGACTAAATGGTGAAAAAATTTCTTGTTGCTATCGACCAGGGCACAACATCGTCTAGAGCAATTCTCTTTGATTTAGATGGCAATATAAAATTTACATCTCAGTTTGAATTTAATCAATATTTTCCAAAAAATGGATGGGTAGAGCATAATCCAAATGAAATTTGGTTAACAACTCTTAAAGCTTTAAAAAAAGTAATTAAAAAAGCATCTCTACTAAAAGGTAAAATATTAAGTATTGGGATAACTAACCAGAGAGAGACAACCATTCTATGGAACAAGAAAACAGGTAAACCAGTATACAATGCAATTGTTTGGCAAGATAGAAGAACCCAAGAATTTTGCGAACAACTTAAGCAAAAAAAATATGAAGATATTTTTAGAAGAAAAACTGGTTTATTTATTGATCCATATTTTTCAGCTACTAAAATTAAATGGATCCTAGAAAATGTAAAAATTTCGAAGAAACTTCAAAAATCTAATAATTTATTATTTGGTACTGTTGACACTTTCTTAATTTGGAAACTAACTAACGGACAACATCATTTAACAGAGGCAACAAATGCAAGTAGAACAATGTTGTTTAATATAAATAATAACACTTGGGACAAAGAAATTTTAAAAAAGCTCAATATCTCAAAAAATATTTTACCCGATGTAAAAAATTCAGCGGATAATTTTGGATCAACAAACAAAAAAATAGTTGGATATGAAATACCTATATCTGCAGTTTTGGGTGATCAACAAGCTGCAGCCGTAGGACAATCTTGTTTTAAAAAAGGCTCAATTAAAAGTACTTATGGCACAGGTGCTTTTGTAATAATGAATACTGGGTCAAAAAAAATTTTTTCAAAAAATAAATTATTAACTACAATTTGTTACAGATTAAATGGAAAAAATACTTTTGCTGTCGAAGGTTCAATCTTTATTGCTGGAGCAGGTGTTCAATGGCTACGAGATAAGTTAAAATTAATTAATAATGCTTATGACACTGAACAAATTGCTAAATCAAAAAAAAATAATGAAGGTGTCTATGTTGTACCAGCTTTAAGTGGGCTGGGAGCTCCATACTGGAGACCTGACGCAAGAGGAGTTATAACTGGATTAACTAGAGATAGTGATTGGAAAACCTTGGTAAGAGCAGTTATAGAATCTGTGGCATACCAAAGCTATGATCTATTTAGTGCCATGAGAAAAGATGGATTAAAACCTAATATAGTAAAAATTGATGGAGGCATGGTGGAAAATAACTGGTTTTCACAGTTTTTGGCAAATATTATTGATATTAAAACAGAAAGACCCAAAGTTTTGGAAACCACAGCACTTGGAGTGGCTTTATTTGCTGGATACCAAATAGGAATATTTAAATCATTAGATCAAATAAAGAGAAAATGGAAAAAAGATAAAACCTTTAAACCTAAACTAAGTTCGACAATGAGAAAAAAACTATTGAATGGATGGAAGCTGTCAGTCGAGAAAACTTTATTGTAAATTCTATTATTTTAAAAAAGTATCCATAGAGTCATCCATCGCAGATGACCAAGGCGTGTGATGAACGGGAGCTATGGATCCAGTCACAGGCGATGAAAAAGATTTATTTCTGTAAGTTGAAATATCATCCATTTTATGATGTTCCCAATCTTTGAAATGTTTTCTTATCAATTCAAAATCAATTTTTGGGTAATCTGACATATCATGAAGCTCTTTAGTATACTCAGTTTGAAAATCGATCATTTGATCTGGATTTTCTAATTTTTCTTCCATAGAAACCCATTTAGAAATATCTTTTTCTATTTCACTATCATTTGGAATTTTAATTTTATTCATTATCACATCTCTTGCAAACCATGCTTGGCAATCAAACATATTAAAAGTATGAAATTGATCCTGCATGCCCAGGTACATTAGCTTGTGATTATCTTGCCAAACTACTCCTTTGTATAATTTTGGTGGATATAATCTGTTGTGAGTTTTTAGACTTAGTTTTTCGTTCAAAAATGGAAAATGATGCAGGTAGCCAGTGCATAATATAATTACATCTGCTTCTTGTTCTGTACCATCTTTAAAAATTGCTTTGTTACCGTCTAATCTATCAAGATAGTAAACTTCTTTCATACCAGAAGGCCATTTAAAACCCATTGGATTATGTCTATAACCTATGGTTACACTTTTAGCTCCATATTTATTACATTGTAGAGCAACATCTTCAGCTGAATAACTGCTTCCAAGCACTATCACATTTTTATCTCTAAATTCTTCAGCATCTCTGAAATCATGAGAATGCATTATTCTTCCTGGAAAAGAACTCATACCCTTGTATTCAGGAATAAATGGAACTGAAAAATGTCCAGTTGAAACAACTACATAATCAAACTTGTCAGACAAAATTTTATTGTTAGTTTTATCTTGATAGCTA
>CACGVB010000007.1 GCA_902576395.1 uncultured Pelagibacteraceae bacterium | reverse complement strand
TTTTGGAAATTTTTTTAGAAAAAAAAAGTCAATAATCGAAAATTTGCATAAGTCCAAAATTGTAATAAATATTTCTGACAACCAATTTGTTAATAATATTCTAGGAAACTATGGGCGAATTTTAGCAGAATATCCTTTTTTAAAAGATTTTAGAAAAAATAAGTTAGAGCAGTTTATTAGAATAGATGGTATTGAAAATTTAGATAAAATTAAAAGTAACAAGAAGCCTGTTGTTTTTATCTCAGGACATTTTAACAACTTTGAACTTATGGCCATGCAAATTGAGAAACATGGAATAAATTTAGCAGCAATATATAGACCACTTAATAATATTTTTTTAAATAAAAAAATGGAAAAGATAAGAGCCAAATATATTTGTAGAAATCAAATTAGGAAAGGAAGATCGGGAACTAGACAAATTTTGGAAAATTTAAAAAAAGGCAACTCAATAGCCTTGATGATTGATCAAAGAGTTACAGAAGGTATAAAAATTGATTTCTTTGGAAACTTAGCATCAACCACAACAATACCAGCTCAAATTATAAAAAAATATGAATGTGATTTGGTTCCAATTTATATTGAAAGATTGGATAAATATAACTTTAAAATGTATGTGTCTCAGCCAATAGCAATCAATTCGGAAAAATCTCGAGAGGAAATATCTGAACATTTAAATAAAATCTTAGAGAAAATGATACTAAAAAATCCTGATCAGTGGATTTGGACTCACAATAGGTGGAAAAAATAATATTTATTTGCTATTTTTTTCTTTTTTAATTGAAGCCTCAGCATAAGAAAAGTAAGCCTCTTGTTCATCAACATTCCAATAATTCAAATTCTGCAAAGCAATTTTCTTTCCTGAAACTGCACAAATAACATGGTCACCTTCCTCTATAATATCAAAATTATTTGGTAGATATTTTAATTTTGCTAACTTGTTCATGATTTATAGGATATATATTTGAATATATGAAAATTGCAATTCTTGGAAATGGTGGTAGAGAACATGCAATAGCAACAGAAATTTCAAAATCCCCTAAACTAGAAAAATTATATTGTATACCAGGTAATGCTGGCACTGATTCAATAGCAGATAATATTGAACTGGATTTTTATAATTTTGAAAATTTATTGCAATTTTTAAAAGAAAATAAAATTGATTTGGTAATTGTTGGACCTGAAAAACCTCTAGTTGATGGTGTTGTTGATATTCTTTCAAAAGAAAATATTAAAGTTTTTGGTCCAAACCAAAAAGTTTCACAATTAGAAGGATCAAAAATATTTACAAAGAAAATATGTGAAAAGTACGATATTCCTACTGCACAATTTGGAGTATTTAGAACTGCTAAAGAAGCTTATTCATATTTAAAAAATGCAAATATGCCTATAGTGGTTAAAGCAGATGGATTAGCTGCAGGTAAAGGTGTTTATATTTGTGAGGATTTAGAAAGTTCAAATAAAGCTGTGCAAGAAATATTTAATGGAAAATTTGGTCTAGCTGAACAAGTTCTTATTGAAGAATTTTTGCAAGGAGATGAAATGAGTTATTTCGTAATCTCAGATGGCAAAACATATAAAAGATTTAATACTGCTCAAGACCATAAGAGAGTTGGTGAGGGAGATAAAGGAAAGAATACAGGAGGGATGGGTGCATATTCACCCTCTGGACTTATAAATACAGAACTAGACAAAAAAATAATTACAGAAATTGTTAATCCTACTTTCCAGGCTATTAAAGACATGGGAGAAAATTACAAAGGATTTTTATATGTTGGTCTAATGATTAAAGACAATAATCCTTATCTTATTGAATATAATGTGAGAATGGGAGATCCAGAATGTCAAACAATTTTGCCGCTTTTAGCTACTGATTTATTAGATCTAATTTTATCTTGTTGTAGTGAAACTTTAGAAAGCCAAGATATTGTTTGGGAGAAGAGAAAAAGTATGTGTGTCGTCCTTTGTTCTAATGGATATCCAGATATTTACAAAAAAAATGTCGAAATACCAGACATTGAAAATATAATGAATGATGATTCATTTTTTATTTACCATGCGGGTACAGAAAAAAAGGATAACAAAGTATATGCTAATGGAGGGAGGGTACTGAATTTTGTTAGTATCTCTAATAATTTTAAGTCCTCAAGAGACAAGGTAATCAAAGAAATTGAAAATCTAAATTGGGACAACGGTTTTTATCGTAGAGATATTGGATATAAAATTATAGACAAATGAGAATCATAGGAGGAAGTCTTAAAGGAAAAAAATTATTAATTCCTCTGGATAAATCTACCAGACCACTAAGAGATATGGTGAGAGAATCGATTTTCAATATTTTGGATCATTCAAGTAAAGTGTCCAAAGATATGAATAACTCTAAAGTATTGGATTTATTTTCTGGTACTGGTTCATTTGGAATAGAGTGTTTATCTAGAGGAGCTAAAGAGGTAATTTTCTTTGAGAATTATTCAAATTCGATAGAAGTTTTAAAAAATAATATATTTAATTTAAAATTAGAGAACAAAACTAAAGTATATGAGAGTAATGCATATAATTTAAAAGAAACGAATTTAAAGAATGAAATTTTTGACGTAATTTTTCTAGATCCACCTTTTAAGGACAAAGAAATAAATATTTTAATAAATCAAATAAAAATATTAAAGATTGCTGATATCAATACAATAATAATTATACATCGAAATAAAAAATCGGTGGATAATATTTCTATGTTTTTAAATGTTTTGGATGAAAAGAATTATGGTTTATCTAAAATTTTATTCTGTAAATTAATTTAAATAAGTAATTTTGACGTTTCAGTTTTAATTAACTCAACTGAAGGTTGATCAAAAGGATTAACTTTCATTAGCCTTCCTAACAAAATTGTCTCTAGAACAAAAAAAGTAAATAATTCTCCAACAGTTTCCTCATTTTTACTCAAAATTTCAAAACTTCTAAAAGGTATTTTTTTTCTTTTAAAAACCGTTTGAGTTGCCTGTCTTTGTGCTTTGATGATTTGATTTAAACTTTTGTTTTTTAAAATTGAATATTTATCAAATAAATTTTTATTTGATAATCTAACTGTTTTTTCATTTAAAATTCCAAAAAATGTAAAAAAATTATTTTTTGGTCCATCTAAATAAAGTTGAAGTAAGCTATGGTTATCCTTAGGCATTGATGAAATAATAGGAAAAATACCTTTATTATCTTTTCCTAAACTTTCTGCTGTAAGTTGTTGGTACCATTTGAATAGATTATTGGAACTTTCATCATAGTTAAGAATTACTGAATTTTTTTTACCTTTTGAAAAACAGTTGAATATGAAATTAACATTATAAATCAATTGATTTAGAAAATATTTATTTTTTATTAAGTAATTAAGCCTTTTAAATTTTCTCTCATTTAATCCTAGCAATTCTGCTGGCAACATCCCAACTTCAGATAAAACTGAATATCTTCCTCCAATATAATTTTTATGTTCAATAATATCTGCCTTTAATTTATTTCCAAGTTCTGTGAGAAAATTAGATTTTTTCTCAGTAATTACAATATTTTTATTTTTTTTTTGAGAATTAAGAATTACGTTGAAGTTTGATATAGTTTCAAGTGTGTTCCCAGATTTCGATACAATTAAGTTTAAAGTTTTTCTCTTATTTTTAAAATTAATATTCCCATCAAGATCGTTATAAAAATTTATTTTTTTTTTAATCTTAAGCTTTAAGAAATCATATATTGCCTCTGTACCCAAAATAGATCCACCCATGCCAATTAGATTGATGGTTGCAAAGTCTTTATATTTATTTAAAAATTTTTTTTTATAGCTATATTTATAATTTTTATTAAATAAATTTAATAGTGCATTACTTTTAATTAACTCTTTTTTTAAAATATTATTTATTTTTTTTTTTACATTTATATTTTTCTTTTGTTGGAAATTTTTAAAAATAATATTTTTTGAAAACATTTACTTACTTAATTTTTTTTAATATTGAATTTTCTAAAGTAGTAGAGGTTTCAAGAGATGAAGCATCATCTTTAATTTCACTTTTCTTAAATAAATCTTTTATGTTAGATTGATCGTTTTTAACGTCTTTAGTAGATTTTACACTTGCCTCACCTGGTATTGGTAATTTATCGAAATCTGGAGGCATAGATAATGGGTTTTTTTTATTAATTAAAAATTCATCTCCTTGATCAGATCTTTTATTACCTTGTAACGCTTCTCCAACCGAACCACATGAATGTAAAAATAATAAGAAGAATAATAGCTTTGAAATTTTAAAGATTTTATCCATTTGCTTTTTTATAACTTATTAATTCGGCCAGAATAAGTAAAATAATTCCAAATGTTATAAATATGTCAGCCACGTTGAAAATAAACCAATGATATCCATTATAATTTAAGTCAAAAAAGTCAGGGACAGCTCTATAATATATTCTATCAAATAAATTACCTAATGAGCCACCTAAAATAACAATTAGAAAATAATACTTTAATCCTTTTTCCTTAAATAATAGATAAATTATAATAAGATTAATTAAGACAATTAAAATAGTGACTACATTATAAAAATAATCTTGATCCGAAGATAATAAACCAAAACCTATTCCTTTATTCCAAACTAAATAAAAATTTAAAAATGAGTTTATATAAATATCTACTCGTCCAGTTTCCTCTAATATATTTAGAATAAGTATTTTTGATACTCTGTCTAAAAAGAAAATTGATAATAAAATGAAAAAACTTATTACTATTTTTTTTATATTTTCACTTTTCATGAAAGATGACAGTTACCATCTCTTTCACAAATATTTTCTCTAATTTTCCAACAAACTGGGCACTTATTTCCAACAGCTTTTGAACTAGTGATCTCAATTTCTTTTTCTAAATTCTTATCATTCGAGATAGATGCAGAGGATGTAATGCAAATTTCTGAGAAATCATGATTCTGAGCTAAACTATACATGTCTTTATCTTTAATTTTTATCTCAATATTTGCCTCTAAACTTGAACCAATAATTTTATCAGCCCTTTTGCTTTCAATACTAATGTTTGCTTCATCTCTGATTAATTTAAGTTTATCCCATTTACTATTTAATTCTTCATTTTTCCATTGATTTGGAATTTTAACAAATCTTTGTAAATGGATACTTCCATTATTATCTTCCTTATGAATTAAATGATAAATTTCTTCAGTGGTAAATGACAAGATTGGCGCAAACCATTTTAATAAGCATTCTAAAATTACTTTAAGTATCAAAATACAATCAGAACGCTTCTTGGAGTCTTTTGGATCACAATAAAGAAGATCTTTTCTGATATCAAAATAAAATGCTGAGAGTTCTACTGTACAAAAATTTAATAACTCTTTATATAAATTATGAAAATTATATGACTTAAAGTATTTATTAAAACTTTTATCGATCACATACAATCTATGTAACATATACTTTTCTAATTCAGGAATATTATTTAAATCAATTTTATCAAACTCTACTTTTGAGTATTCATCTTGTATATTTCCTAAAAGATATCTGAATGTATTTCTTATTTTTCTATAAGACTCAGAGTGCTGGTCTAAAATTGAATAATCTATTCTTAAATCTTCAGCATAATTTGATGAGGCAACCCAAATTCTTAGTATATCAGCACCATATTTTTTTAAAATATCTTCTGGAGCTATTACATTTCCAGTCGACTTAGACATTTTTAACCCTTTTCCATCAACAACAAACCCATGAGATAAAATACTTTCAAACGGCGCTCTACCTCTTGTTCCACAAGACTCTAACAATGATGAGTGAAACCATCCTCTATGCTGATCCGAACCCTCTAGATACATTGATGCGGGCCATTTTAAATCTTCTCTTTTTTCTAAAACAAAAGCATGAGTTGATCCACTATCAAACCATACTTCTACAATATCACTGGTCTTTTCAAAATCTTCTGCTTTATATTTATCTCCGAGAAGTCTCTGAAAATTATCTTCAAACCAACAGTCTGAGCCTTCTTTTTCATAAATTTTTGCAATATTCTCAAAAACATCCTCATCGATAAGAATTTCTCCATTTTTTTTTGAGATAAATATTGGAAGAGGAACTCCCCAAACTCTCTGCCTAGAGACACACCAATCTGGTCTGGTCTCGATCATTGCTTTAATTCTTTCTTTTCCTTTATCAGGATAGAAAGTAGTATCATTTATTGCTTTAAGCGCTTTATCTCTTAGCTTATGACTTTCCATTGAAATAAACCATTGAGGTGTTGCTCTATGAACTAAAGGAGCTTTAGACCTCCAAGAATGTGGGTAGGAATGGGTTAGTTTGCCATTATTTAAAAGACCTTTAAGTTCTCTTAACTTTTCAATAACAAGATCATTTGCTTTAAAAATATGAGTTCCTTCAAACATAGGTATGTGTTTCGTGTACCTTCCATCATCATCAACTGTTTCAATTGCTTTTATTCCATTATTGATACATAGATTAAAATCATCAGGTCCATGACTTGGTGCACAATGAACAACTCCAGTTCCTTGTTCAGTTGTTACAAATCTTGCCTCAAGCATTGGAACATCATAGTCATAGCCAATTTTATGAAATGGATGACTACAAATAGTTCCATCAAATTCTTTTCCTTTAAATTCTTTTAATATCTTAATATTGTATTGAGTGTCTTTTACAACAGACGGCAAAAGTTCTTTTGCAATAACTATCTTATCGTTTTGTATTATATCTTTGTTATCGATTACACATAAAATATAATCCAAACTTTGGTTATACGCTAATGCTTTGTTAGCTGGTATTGTCCATGGTGTTGTTGTCCAAATTACAACATTCGAACCAATTAATTCATTAATATTGGATTTTTTAACTGGGAAGGCTGCATAGATTGTATCAGATACATGATCTTGATATTCAACTTCTGCATCTGCCAAAGCTGTTTTTTCTACTGTTGACCATAAAACAGGTTTATAACCCTTGTACAAACTACCCTCTTTTAAAAATTTTCCAAGTTCTCTCACAATTTGAGCTTCTGCATCGAAACTCATAGTAGAGTAATAGTTTTCCCAATCTCCAATTACTCCTAATCTTTTAAATTGATCTTTATGAATATTAATCCATTTACTTGCAAAATCTCTACATTCTTTTCTAAACTCAATAATAGGCACATCATTTTTATTTTTTTTATTTTTTTTGTATTGTTCTTCAATTTTCCATTCAATTGGTAATCCATGACAATCCCATCCAGGTACATAAACCGAGTCTTTACCATCCATTTGATGAAATTTAATTATTATATCTTTTAGAATTTTATTTAATGCAGTACCCATATGAATATTTCCGTTTGCATATGGAGGTCCATCGTGTAAGACAAATTTTTCTTTGCCTTTACTTTGTGACCTTAATTTTTCATATAGATCAATCTTATCCCAAAATTTCAAATACTCTGGTTCTTTATTTGGTAAATTTGCTTTCATAGAAAAAGCAGTTTTTGGTAAGTTTAAATGTTCCTTGCTCATTGTGTTTTTTTAGCTTTTAAAATATCTTTTTTTATTTGATTTTTTAACTCACTGATACCTTTGAATTTTTTTTCTCCTCTTATAAATTTTAAAAATTCTACAGATAATTTTTTATTATAAAGATTTCCTGAAAAATTAAAAATATTTACCTCTAAAAGTATTTTTTTTTGATTAAATGTGGGTCTATAACCTAAATTAGCAATTCCTTTATAGAATTTTCTTCTATCATTAATTCTTATTTTTACAGCATAAACACCAGGTTTTGCTATAACATAATTTTCAATATCTATATTACACGTTGGAAATCCAATTTTTTGACCCATCATTCTACCTCTTTGAACTTTTCCCTCAATTTCCCAGTTTCTTTTTAAAAAAGTATTTGCTTTAGATAGCTTTCCCTCTTCAAGCAACTTTCTAATAATTGTTGATGAAATTATTTTTTTATTTTTCATCAAAGGTGTTGGATTTATCAAATGATAACCAAAATTATTTTCATATTTTTTGAGCAGCGCTACATCACCTTCTCTTTTATGACCGAATCTGAAGTTATTACTAACAAATATAAATTTTGAACTAAGTTTTCTCGATAAAATTTCTTTTATAAATTTATAGTATGTAATTTTTGAAAAATTTTTGTCAAATTTTTTATTAATTATAAAATCAACACCAAATTTGTTTAAATAAATTACCTTTTGATTGAAATTTGATATTCTATAGTTTTTAATTTGCTTATTAAAAAACATCTTAGGTATAGGATCAAAGGTAACTACACCTACTTTAGATTTATATTTTGTTTTATATTTTTTGGCTAATTCAAATAATTTTTGATGTCCTGAATGTAAACCATCAAAATTACCAATCAAGATAATTGATTTTTTATATTTTTTTGGGATATTAAAATTATTGAAAATATTCAATCTTTTCACCATTTTAATTCTTTCTGAAAATAATTAATTTTTGCATCATAATTTTTAAGAACATTACCAATTGATAACTTTGAAATTTCTTGTCTATGTATACCACCTGTAATTAGTAATGAATCAAAATTTTGAATGTTAGCACCTTTTATATCTGTATTTAAATTGTCACCGATACATAATATTTTTTTGTTATTTACGTCTGTTGCAATTTCATAAACAGGAGGATAGGGTTTGCCAAAATAAATCACTTCGCCATTAATTTCTTCAAATGATTTTGCAATAGAACCTGCGCAATATTCTCTTTTATCACCTCTATCAACTATTAAATCAGGGTTAGTGCATATCATTTTTTTAGATATATGTTTTGATAATAGGGTTTTGTAATACCCTAAGTCATCTTCGTGCTCTTCAAAAAGACCTGAACATAATAAATAATCTGAGTCATCTATATTAAGTACTTTATTATCTTCAAAGGTTTTAAATAAATCAAAATCTCTTGGTGGTCCCAAGTGAAAAAATTTTTTATTATTATAATTTTCTAAAAGATATCTTTTTGATGCTTCTCCAGATGTAAAAACTGTATCAGAAAAATTATTTAACCCCATTTTTTTTAGAGTATTAATTACAGTGTGGTTGGGTCTTGGAGCATTTGTCAATAATATGAATTTTTTATTATTATTCGATAATTCTTCTAAAACTTTAACAGCATGCTCATACAGCTTTATTCCATTATGTACTACACCCCAGATATCAATGAAAAATAAGTCATATTTACTTACTATGGATTTTAAGCCTGATTCTTCTAAATTTTTACTCATATTTCAGATATAGCTTAAAAATCTAATAAATTCTTGAATTTTCTCATCTATATATTTTAGGGCAGATCTTGAAATAATAGTCACATGCATCTATATGAACTCTAATTTAAAGGAGTAAATATGAAGTTTAAACCGTTACACGATAGAGTATTAATCGAAGTTTTAGACAGTAGTGAAAAAACTGCTGGTGGAATTATCATCCCTGATTCCGCACAAGAAAAACCACAAGAAGGTAAAGTAGTAGCTGTAGGTGGTGGATCAAAAACTGAGGATGGAAAAATTATACCAATGGATGTTAAAGTTGGTGACAAAGTTCTTTTTGGAAAATGGTCAGGAACAGAAGTTAAAATTGATGGTAAAGAATACAGCATAATGAAAGAGTCAGATATTATGGGTATCTCTACTTCTAAATAAAATTAAAAAAAAGGAGAATTTAATAATGGCAAAAATTGTGAAATTTGATTCAGATGCTAGATCAGCAATGTTGAAAGGAGTAGATATACTAGCAAATACAGTTAAGGTTACTCTTGGCCCCAAAGGTAGAAACGTTGTTATAGACAAAGCATATGGTGCACCAAGAACAACAAAAGATGGTGTATCGGTTGCTAAAGAAATCGACCTAGATGATAAATTTGAAAACATGGGTGCTCAAATGGTTAAAGAAGTTGCGAGCAAAACAAATGATGAAGCAGGTGACGGTACTACAACTGCAACTATTCTGGCTCAAGCTATTGTAAAAGAAGGTTGTAAGTATGTTACAGCTGGTATGAATCCTATGGACGTCAAAAGAGGAATTGATGCTGCAGTAGAGCATGTAAGAAATGCTCTTATATCATCAGCTAAAAAAGTAAAAGATAGTGATGAAATTGCTCAAGTTGGAACTATTTCTTCTAATGGAGATAAAGAAATAGGAAATATGATTGCAAAGGCTATGCAGAAAGTTGGCAACGAAGGAGTTATAACTGTTGAAGAAGCAAAAAGTATTGAGACGGAACTTGATGTTGTTGAAGGAATGCAATTTGATAGAGGATATTTATCACCATACTTTGTTACAAATGCTGAAAAAATGACAACAGAACTTGAGAATCCATTAATTCTTTTACATGAAAAAAAATTAACTAATCTTCAACCAATGGTTCCTCTACTTGAGGCTGTGGTTCAGGCAGGAAGACCTTTAATGATAATTTCAGAGGATGTCGAAGGTGAAGCATTAGCAACCTTAGTTGTAAACAAACTAAGAGGTGGACTTAAAGTTGTAGCAGTTAAAGCTCCTGGTTTCGGAGATAGAAGAAAAGCTATGCTTGAGGACATTGCAATTTTAACTGGTGGACAAGTTATATCTGAAGATCTTGGTATAAAATTGGAAAATGTTAAAATCACTGATCTTGGGTCTGCTAAAAGAGTAAAAGTTGATAAAGAAAACAGTACTATTGTAAGTGGTACTGGAAAAAAATCAGACATTGAAGCAAGATGTGATCAAATTAAACAACAAGTTGAAGAAACTTCATCAGATTATGATAGAGAAAAACTTCAAGAAAGACTTGCTAAATTAGCAGGCGGTGTTGCAGTTATCAAAGTTGGTGGTGCAACAGAAGTAGAAGTTAAAGAGAAAAAAGACAGAGTTGAAGATGCTCTAAATGCTACAAGAGCCGCTGTTGAAGAAGGAATAGTTGTTGGTGGTGGTTGTGCACTTCTTTATGCCTCTCAAGATCTAGATAAGTTAAAAGTCAAAGGATCTGATCAAAAAGCAGGTGTTGAAATTGTTAAAAGTGCTTTAGAAGCTCCAATAAGACAAATAACAACAAATGCAGGTGTTGATGGATCAGTTATAGTCGGCAAACTTTTAGAAGCAAACAAATCTTCTCAAGGTTATGACGCTCAAACAGAACAATACGTTGATATGTTTAAAGAAGGAATTATTGACCCTGTCAAAGTTGTAAGAACAGCTTTACAAGATGCGGCTTCAATTTCTGGATTATTAGTAACAACTGAGGCAATGGTTGCTGATAAACCTGAGGAGAAGGATGCTGCGGCAGGAGGTATGCCTCCAGGAGGAATGGGTGGTATGGGAGGAATGGGTGGTATGGGTATGTAAGACCCATTTCGGAAATCCAAAATTCAAAAAGGCGAGTTTTTACTCGCCTTTTTTTTTATCTCTACGAAAATAAAAGTAATGAACAAAGTAATGAATGAGTAATGAACAAGTAATGAAAAATTTAAAGTAATTAAATAATATTAAATTTATTATTTACTCTTTGATTTTGTTTTAACTTTTTTGTTAGACTTCCACGTAATAAATCCCATTATAGCCATAGCTAAGACTTGAACCATAACGTAAAAAATTCCCAATGAAAGCGCTCCACCTTCTCCAGATGCCTCCGCTACACCCATTGCCATCCATACAGTTGGTGATAAAAAAATTATATTAATTATATTTAGACCACCTGCCACAAATCCAAAAATTGCTCCATCTTTCCATGAAAAGATTATTAAAGGTGCTCCAAGAATTGTTGCTATTAAAGCTCCACCTGGAAAAAAAACCGAAATTATAGAAATTATTAAAGCTAAAATACCAAAAACTTTTCCAAATTTATTCATATTTTCATTTTCTCCTTTTATTAATAAAATACTCTTTTATTATAAGTTTACTATAATTTATCTTCTCCAGTTTTTACCTCATCAATTTCTAGAAAAGAATTAATAATATCCGTAACAAAATCAGAACCAACATAAGCTAAATAATAATCGAGTCCGATACCCCAATAGTCTGGGGTCACAAGAATAAACGTTTTGGTCGCATCAAAAGAGTATAAGGCAAAATTTTTTTTTTTTTCTTTTACTTCGGAAATACTATTTATGTCTCCACTGCTTTTCTTATTTTTTAATAAATAATCGTATAATTGACCTAGCTGTTGTTCTTTTGGTCCATATAAATAAATTAAAACCATATTGATTTTTTCTTTATTTTTTATGGCTTCTCTCATTCTTTTATTTCCATTCTTATATTTTTTCAGATCCCATTTATACATTACTTGAATTTGATAGTTCATGCCAAAAATAGGATCTGAATATCCATTACATGTTAAAGGTTCAGCTACAAAATTATTAAACGATTGTTTAGTAAAATTTCTTTTTAGTGGACTCGAATCACTTAGTCCAGAACCACATTTTTCTTTTAAAGTTTGAAGATCACAATTTAAAAAATTTTCAAATTTTTCAATATTACACTCATCACTTATATTATTTGTGTCCTGGGCGCTTAAGTAGTTTAATGATATAAAAAAAATAAATAATGCTGACAAAGTAATTTTAAGCATATATAATTTTACATTTTATTTAGATTATTTAAATCATTTATAATTAATATGTTTTCTCAATTTTGATTAGTTATTTTCTAATATGTGAACTATCTTTTGAATTCCTTTTAAGTTTCTTTTAAAAATGACCTTTAGAGTAATGAACAAAGTAATGAACAATTTTAAAAAACAAGGTAATTCAATAGTTATTCAATCAGTGAATGAGAATGTAACAATCCCAACCCAATTAAATATTCAAAAAGGGCAGTTTTTACTGCCCTTTTTTTTTGTCTGTCTTAAAACTCTTCAATGAATTCCCATTCCACTTGTCTAAAATAATTTTGACATAATAAGGATTAATCAGTAAGGTTTGATTATGAATTTAGGTCAGTCTATTTCACATTGTTTTTCAAATTACTTTAACTTTAATGGAAGAAGTTCTCGTTCTGAGTTTTGGTGGTTTGAATTATTTGCTATTTCATTAAGCGTTCTAGGAAGTGTATGGGATGCTTCAATGGGAGATACTAGCGGCAGTGGAATGATGTATTGGTTGTTTACTGCTGCAACTTTTTTTCCAGTAATTGCGGTTGGTGCAAGACGCCTTCATGATGTGGGTAAATCCGGATGGTGGCAATTACTTATGATTACATTGATTGGATTAATACCATTAATAATTTGGTGGGCAACTGAAGGAACTAAAAAAAATAATTCCTACGGAAAACCAATTAAACTAAAAAAATAAGATTAAGTTTTAAAATTAAATAATTAATGAACCCAACAAATAATTTCTATATTTTAACTTTTTTATTTGGTTATGAAGAAACTGCTTCTGGCAGAATAACTGTTTTTGTGTGTTTCTTATTATCTCTTATATTTCTATCCATCTTAGGAATCTTTTTATCAAAAAAAAATGCCTTGATTAGAAAAATATGCAATGAGTTTACTCTAATAATATTATTCATTGTAACGTTAGTTTTTTTTATTAACATCAGGTGGCAAATCCTAGATATGAGCAATATGGGTTGGTGGGGTAAATATATTAGTGGATTTATTGTTCTGTGGTTTCTTATCTTTTTTTGTGCATGGATATCAACATTTGTTATAAAAAAATTTATAACAACTAAAAATTACATAGGATACAAAGGATTATTAGATTTTAGTGGTAAATCAAATTGTGCAAATGCTGTCTTTCCACTAACGGGTATTCTTCTTGGACTAATTTTTATTAGTATTAAAATATTATAATAATTGGGTAAAATGGGCATGTAATCCCCATTAATCTCAAACAAAAATTCAAAAAGGGCAGTTTTTACTGCCCTTTTTTTTTGTTTGTAATAAAATGTCATTAGATGAACAATTAGATGAACTTTAGATGAACAATTAAATAAATTTGTGAAAAGTCCCTTTTTAAAAATCAGAGATAGAATATTTGAAAACTCAGTTGGTTTTGTTATCTACGATAAATTTCCTGTAAATAAAGGTCATTGTCTTATCATTCCAAAGAGAGAATATGCTGATTATTTTGAATCAACAGAAGAAGAAATAGAAGGATTAAACAAACTTTTGTTTCAGACAAAGGATTTTATTAAAAAAAAATATAATCCAGACGGATTTAATGTTGGAATTAATTCAGGAAAGGATGCGGGACAAACAGTGTTTCATATGCATATTCATTTAATTCCAAGATATAAAAATGATGTTGATAATCCTCGAGGTGGCATAAGAAATGTTATACCTGGAAAAGGAGATTATTAGAAAGTAGCAGTATCTTTGGGTTTTGGTTCCCAAGTATGAATTAATTTTCCTTTTGCTTCATTAAAACACTTTTGTAAAAAAGATTTTCTTTGTTCTATTGTGTTACCTGTTTGAGACATAATTGTTTCCCTCAATGGATGATGACTAGAACAAAAATATTCATTCCGTTTATTTAATCTTTCAAGCAATTTTATTGATGGTAATTTTGCAAACTTACCTTTTTCTCCTCTATTACAACTTTTACATGACAAGACTAAATTCCAAATACCATCAACATAACCAGAAAATCCAGTACCCTTTAAAATATCAGGAAAAAAATGATCAACATCTGACAAAAAAATTGATTTTTTAATTATAGAAATATAATCAAAACAAAAAAAACATTTACTCTTTTGATAACCATTTAGAGCATTTTTTGAAGAAGTTACGTTTATACGACCTTTAGATGTATCAATAAAAAATATTTCATTTTTTTTGTCATATTTAACTTGAAGTAATTTTACAGAAACTCCAAGTTTCCATGCGGTTTCAACTAGTCTCCAACGGGACTCTACTTCATTAAGAAAATTCTCACTTTCTTTTAGTTCGAGTAATTTATAAAAATTTTCTGTAATGCGTATACCTCCGTATTGTTTTCTTTCATCTATATAAAATGACTTGGGTATAGGTTCGCCATTAACTTCATGAAACCTATCTATAACATTAGTAAACCCTAATTTTTTCGTTATTTCATTTTTTTTTCCTACATCTATTTCTTCATTATTAAACTTTCTTAAAGTATTAAGAAATTCACTATTTGATGAAGTAATTTGTTTATCATTATTTTTTAAATGATCACATAAATGATTGCTAAATGGAACTGCTAGATCTTCTAATTTTATCAAATCGTTTGGTTTTTTATTTAAATCTATAAGTGCCTTTGCTAAAGCAAACTTATAAGAGGCAACATTTCGTCCATAAAGAATTATTGATCTCCAATAACTTTGTAAAGTTGGATCATTTTCAAAAAAAATTGCCATTAACAATAATTAATTAATTAATATTTTACAGGGAAAGGACTATCTTTCCCTGCAAGATATAGTCATCTATGGTGCCCCCGATCAGGTTCGCACTGATACTCACCGAAGTGAAACAAGTCTTGCTCGTCGCGTCTACTAATTTCCGCCACGCGGGCATAAATATTATTTTTTAAAAACCAAAAAATAATTTCGCAATATAAAACAATCCAAAACCTAATATAATAAATAATATTAAACCGCTTAGAAATTGCCAAATAAAACCGAACATTAAAATTATGTAGTGTTAATTTTTTAAAATTCAAGATCTCTAGAAAGTTGCAACTTCTGAATTGCTTTTGAATTGAGATGTAAATTAGATGAACTTTGATGAACAATAATTAAAAAGACTAGATAATATAAGACTTAATGACAACCAGTATGAGAATGTAATACGTTTCCATTTAGAGAACACTCCAAATACATACACTAAACAAAATTAGAACCCTCGGAACGAAAGTTTCGGGGGTTTTTTATTGAATTTTTAAGTCTTCTTATCTTTTATAATTTAGGTAAAAGGTTTCCACTTACATTTAGGTGTCAAGGTATAGGGATTTTGAAGATTTATTGGGTAAATACTTTTTGTTCCCATTATTTCTCTCGTGCTCCACTCTATAATTATAATTTTTAAATTTCCTGATTTAATTTTGCCTTCATATTTATATCTAACTACAGGGTCTTCCTCTATTACCAATTCACTTATCCAAAATAATTCATTAAGATGAAGGTCTTCATATTTTTTCCATGATTTTTCCCAGTCTTCTTTTCCATATTGATTTATCATTAACTCTTCATAACTAATGAGTTTTTCACTTTCCAAAATTCCATGTAAAATTTCTAAATTATCGTTGTTAGACATTACAATTTTCGATGTTGTATCAATTTTAGAGATAAAATTTTATTTTTGAATCTTTTTATATCTTTTTTATCAAAGTTAGTGAAAGAACTTTCAAATAGTCCGTCTTTTAACTCACAGTTAATAATATATTTTTCTGGTGTAAATCCGTTGCTTACATTATTTAAAAATAAAAACAGAAAAAAAGAAAGTAAAATAATTTTTTTCATCAAACTATTTTAACCCCACTCTTAAATGAAGTCACCTTTCTGTTTGCTTTCTATATAAGGCGATTTTGCAATGAACTTTGCAATGAACTTCTTAAATAAGTGAGTATTGGCGTACTAGGAATGCGAATGTAATCCCCTACTCTCAAGCAAAAATTCAAAAAGGGCAGTTTTTACTGCCCTTTTTTTTGCCTGTTTGAAAATATAAGTAATAAACAAGATAGTAAGCTTAAGCTTTGATGAGGAGTTAAAAAATCTAAGAAATAACTTTACTTAGAGTAATTTGAAAGGTTTCAAATATGACTATATTTAAATACAAATTATTTAATTTTTTTTATTTATATTTTTCTTCAATTTTAATTGAAAGTTCTGTTTTTAATCCTTTAAAAATATTTGGTAATTTCTTACTTACCTCATTAAGAACATAAATTGATTGTGAATATGTAGCATATTTAAGATCATTATATACAATTAAATTTATACATTTTGAATTACAGTCTCCTGATAAAACTGTTTGAATAATATGACCTGCTACCTTTTCATAATATTTATTAGATCTTGTTTGTGATGAGGTGCAGGAAGATAAGATAACAAGTAATATTAAAAGTTTTTTCACAAGTTTAATAATTTTACTAAAATAGAAATTAAAAGGGTAAATTTACTGTCTTTTTTTACTCTTTCAAGATTTCATCAAAAATTTCCTCGATTTTTTTTATCTCAGTGGATTCTGTATAAAAGCCCAAATCTTTCAAGGCGGAGACAAGTTCATCATAAGAAATTTTTCTTTTCAATTTAGATTTTTCTTTTTGAATTGGATTCACATTATTATTCCAAACTACAAATCTCTGGTTAGAGAATAGGTAACATGGTTGTTTATACTTGGCCTCACATTTTATTATGTTTCGTTTAATAGGACCAGAGCCTGAGTAACCTTTGTAATTGGTATTTTTATCAATAATATAATAAGAATTATTGTGATCAGCAGTAATAAAAAAATTTATTGGATTATTTTGAATTCCGGTAGTTATGTAAAAATAGAAATCTTTAATTATTTTTTCTGATAATTCTAATTGTCCCTGTCCATTATTTACAGTTGAAACTGCGTAGGATAAATTTTTAAGATTAATTAAAATAAATATAATTATTAGTTTTTTTATCACTTCATTTCATCAATATTAAAATTTAATTTTTTATAAACTTTGTAAGCAAGAATACATTAAAAAAAGCAAAACTAAAATAACTATTAAAGTTTTAAATATTGTATTAAAAAAAATCGATATTGGTTTAAATAAAATTTCAATAAAATTATTTTCTTTTACAAAAATTTCACCACAATGTTTACATTTCAATGCGTCATTTTTAATTTTTTCTAAACAGTACTTACACTCTTTCACTACTTCGCAATTTTTTCCATGCTGGTAAATCTAAATGTAAAGTCTGGCTTAGATATTTGTGATTTTTTCGTTAACTCTTCAGTTGTAAGATAGCCTGTATCATTATCAATAAAAAATTCTCCTGATATTAAAATTCTATCTCCTTTAACAAAACCTGCAGATTTTTCATAAAGCGAATTGCCTGGTTTTATTAAATAATTGTAATTATAAGGGTCATCGTTTAACATCAACATACTTCCTGACTTTAAAGAATTCCTTGTGGGTTTACTAATGTCATCAAGAGATGGTAAATCTATTTCTGGATATATGAAACCATCTACTGTTGTATGTATTTTGTTTACAATTCCAATCCAATCTTGAATAGAAATTGTTTTTAGCTCAAAAAAAGTTGAACCTTCGTTTCTTATTCTAGATTTAAGGCTATCTTTCAATTTTTGATTTCTTTTTGTAAGTGCAACACCAAGCTGTGCATCCGTGTCTAACTTTTGTAACTTTGCTTGTTGTAAAATTTGTGTGAAATCTTTTTGTTCTTGTTTTAAAGTACTATATTTTAATCTTAGCTCTTCAGCTTTTTTCTGTTCAACTATTCTTTTTTCCTCAGCTATTCTTTTTTCCTCAGCTATTCTTTTATCTTCTTCTGCTTTTTTTATTGGGGCTAATATCTCTAATTCTATATATTTTTTTGCTACTTGAGATTGTGTTTTCATTTTATTGGAATCATCACTTTTAATGGCAGTCTGAAGAGCTTTAATCTGCTCTAATAATGATGGTGCTATTTGAGGAGAAGTTAGATACTGTTTTAAATAATTTTTTAAATCTGCCATTATTTTGTTTGCATCATTTTTTACTTGTTTTTTATTTTCCTCATCTTGCTTTTTCGCTAGCTCAATTTGATCTTGTTTATTAATTAAAGATTCTAAATTTTGATTTGAATTTTTTATATCGTCAAAATTATCTAAATTAGATAATATAATTTTTGCCTCTTTTATGCTATTTGTCCATTCGGATAAAGAAGGTGAATTAGAATTATTTATAATAATTTTCTCAATTTTACTTATATTTGTTTTTAAATAATTAATTTCATCATCTACTAACTTAAGATTTGATTGATTAGTTTCTTTTTCTAATTTTGAAATATATTTTGAAAATTTGTTAGATTTTTTTGAAAATTCCTGAAATTTCTTAAATTCATTTTTTAAGTTATCATCAAAATTACTCTCTTCTATTGAATTTAATTTAATTAAAAATTCAGACAAACTCACAATATCAAATTCATCAGGATATTCTTTGATAAAATTTTGAATATTTTCAATAAATTGTTGAGCGATTTCTATTTCAGATTTTGCAGGAAGTAACTTCAATTTTTTTTGAAGCTCTTTTTCCTTTTTCTTTTTTTCAGCTAGTTTTTTTTCTGCAGCTTTTCGTTTTTCTTCAGCTTTACGTTTTTTCTCGGCTTTTCGTTTTTCTTCAGCTAATTTTTCCTCTTTTAAACGTTTTTCTTCAGCTAATTTTTCCTCTTTTAAACGTTTTTCTTCTGCAACTTTTTTTTCTTCCGCAATTCTTTTTTCATCTTCTCTTCTTTGTTTTGCAATTTTTTTGTCTTCAAATTTTAAAAAAAAATTCGTTTTTTCTTTTGAAGAAAGTTTAATTGATAATGCTGAATAATTCTTAGATACTCTCCAAGTGGTTTTCTTTCCATCCATGAATACTCTTAACTGTCCAGTTTTGCTCCATCTCCAACCATCTGTCTTTATCTTTTCTCCATTTTTAACTAGAGTATATTGATTTTCATCAAATAAAAATATTGTTTCATCACCTCTAAAACCGTCTGAAGATATTCTTACTTCATTATTAAGCAAGAACTCTTCTAATTTTTTTTTTGGAACGCTATTTAAACCCTGAACAGGTTTAATTATATTTAATAATCCTGAGTAAGTACAATCTAAAAACTCTTTTTCCTTTTTATGATCGAGAATATTTCCTTCGTTAGTTTTTATAACTTTTAAATTTTCTTTACCTAATTCATTTATGCATTTATTTATAACAGGTTGTATTAAGTTTCTATCATTTACTCCATATTGCGTAAATATTGAAACATAATCCTTTTGAGAAATCTTTGCATTAATACTTGAGGTCAAAAAAAATACAGATAGGAAAAATATATAACTTAATAATCTCATAAATACATAAAAGTATCTTATTTCAATTTTGATATTGATCATACACAATTTTTTAAATGACAAAAAGTCTGCTTTAATTAACTTTTTTTGTTTTCAATCTCAGGTTTAGATGTATAAGAAACTCAATTATGACTAACAATATTCGAAACATCACTATCATTGCTCATGTTGATCATGGAAAAACAACACTGATTGATAACTTGATGAAACAGAGTGGTTCTTTTAGAGACAACGAAGTTGTCGATGAAAGATTAATGGACTCTGGAGAACTAGAAAAAGAGAGAGGAATTACAATTCTTGCTAAGCCTACTTCAATTAATTGGCAAGATACTAGAATAAATATTATTGATACTCCTGGTCATAGAGATTTTGCAGCAGAGGTTGAAAGAGTTTTAAGTTTAGCTGATGGTGCATTATTGTTAGTAGACTCTTCAGAAGGTGTGATGCCACAAACAAAATTTGTATTGAGCAAAGCATTAAAACAGGGATTGAAACCAATTGTTGTTATAAATAAATTAGACAAAAGTGATCAAAGAGCTGATGAGGTTTTGAATGAGACGTTTGATTTATTTGTCAGTTTAGATGCTAATGAAGAGCAATTAGATTTTCCAGTATTATACGCGAGTGGAAGATCTGGTTGGGCATCTAGAGATATTGACGGACCAAGAGAAAATCTTAATCCACTATTAGATTTAGTTTTAGATCATGTAAAACCCTCTCAATTTGATAGATCAAAACCATTTGCGATGCTATCGACATTACTTTATGCTGATAACTTTTTGGGCAGAAGCTTAGTAGGAAGAATTTCACAAGGGACGGCAAAAGCAAATCAACAAATTAAAGCAATCAATTTAAAAGGTAAAAAAGTTGATGAAGGAAGACTTACAAAAATTTTTAGATATGAGGGCACAAAGAAAGTTCCAATTGAAGTTGGAGAAGCTGGAGATATTGTGGTTATAGCAGGATTAGAAAAAGCAAACGTAGCAGATACCATTTGTGATTTAGAGGTAAACGAGCCTATTGAGGCAACACCGATCGATCCACCAACAATGTCAATAAAAATAACAGTAAATAGTTCACCATTAGCAGGAACTGAGGGTAAAAAATTAACAAGTACTCAAATTAGAGACCGTTTAATTTTAGAAGCACAAAACAATGTTGGAATTTCTTTCTCAGAAAACACAAATAAAGACGCATTTGAGATAAGTGGAAGAGGAGAATTAATGCTTGAAATATTATTGACACAAATGAGACGCGAGGGCTTTGAAATGACTGTGAGTCCTCCTAAAGTTTTATTTAAAACTGATGAAAATTCTAACAAATTAGAACCATTTGAAGAAATTACTATGGATTTAGATGGGGAATATTCATCAAGGATTATTGATTCTATGAATAGAAGAAAAGGTAAATTAATTGAATTGAAAGATACTGGAAAGAATAAAAAAAGACTTATTTTTCAGGCGCCAACAAGAGGTTTAATGGGATACACAAGTAGATTTTTAACTTTAACAAAAGGAACAGGAGTCATTAACAGAATTTTTCATTCTTATGGAGATTTCGAGGGAGACATGGAAGGAAGAAGAAATGGAGCTTTAATTTCTATGGATCAAGGTAAGGCTGTCGCATTTTCAATTTTTAATTTGCAAGCTCGAGGAGAAATGTTTGTTACACACAATGATCCAGTTTATACAGGAATGATTGTGGGCTTGGCTCCAAAACCTGGTGATATGATAATTAATGTCATGAAAGGAAAAAAACTCACGAATATGAGAACACAGGGCACAGATGAAAATATAGTTCTCACCCCGGTAAGACAAATGTCGATTGCTGAACAGTTAAGTATGCTTAATACTGATGAAGCATTAGAAATCACGCCTAAATCTTGCAGACTTAGAAAAGCAATTCTGGACCCTCACGAAAGAAAAAGAAGCGAAAAACAAAATACTGTAACTTAGTTCATAATTTTATCTATAATATATAAACTTAAAGCAATGCAGGGACCAATTCCAAAAGCAAACATTAAAGTTCCAATTCCAATTGTTCCACCTAAATACCAACCAATAGAAGCTACAGAAATTTCAATAAAAGATCTTACAGCAGCAATTGGCAGTTTAGTTTTTTTTTGTAAACCAGTCATTAAACCATCCCTAGGTCCTGGACCTAAATTGGCAATTAAATATATACCGCTCCCTATCCCGACTATCATTACGCCAACTGCAGCCATTAATAATTTAATAATGTAAGTTTCAGGTGTTGGTATTAATGCAATCGTTATATCTAACATTGCTGCGATAATTACGATATTGAATATTGTACCAAGACCAGGTTTTTGTTTTAAGAAAAACCATGAACATAGAACGACAACACTCACTATAAAAGTGACAATTCCAATGGATAATCCTGAATTAATTGCAATTCCTTGTGCCATTACTGTCCATGGGGAATTGCCAATAAATGAAATAACGATTAAGGCTTCACCAAAACCAAATAATATAAGGCCAAAACACAGAAAAAATAATGTTGATAATTTTGGCTTTAAATTAAAAGTCTCTTGAGAACTCCATGATACTTTAGGAATATTTTTGATAGTAAGGAACATATATTTAGCTATTATTTATACTTTCTTTAACTAAAATCTATGAAAATGAAACATTTTATAACCGTATCAATAATTATTATGTTTGCTTCTAAAGTGATGGCACATAGCAGTCATTATGAGGGTCTTAAAAAAATTGAGATGGATGTTCTAAGAAATAATGAAATTATTGGAAGCACCAGCTATTTCTTTGAATTTGACAAGGATTTGTTTGTCGTAAAAAATTATACTAATTTTAAAGTAGAGTTATTTGGTGTAACAGTTTTTTCAATATTAAGTGAAACAATAGAAAAATATAAAGATGAAAAATTAGTTTTTTTTAAATCAAATACTTTTCAAAATGATAAGGAAAAATATGTGAATTTAAATTATGACAAGGATACAAATAAATTTATTATAGATGGATCATCTTATAAAGGTGAAGCTAGTTTAGATTGTACAATTGGAAATTGGTGGAACCACAAAATTTTCAATTCGGATAAACAAATCAGTCCTTTATCTGGTAGTATTAAAAAACAAACTGTAAGTTTAATTGGAACTGAAAATATTACTATTAATGGCAAAGAATATTTATCTGAACACTTTAATATTAAGTCAAATGATAAAGATCTTTCTGATGAAAAAAAATTTGAATTTGATGTTTGGTATAATCCTGAAAATAATTTAATATTAAAAGTGACTTATAATAAAATGGGTAACTGGGAATATAGATTAAGGAATTTTGAGTAATGGCAATATGGGGAAGCATAATTGGTGGAATGTTGGGTTTTTCTATTGGAGGACCTTTCGGTATGCTTTTGGGATCCTTAATTGGCGGAAAAATATCAAGAACCAGATCAAGTGGTGGATTTAGATCTTTTGCACAGCCTCAACAAATTTTTGCACTCTCACTAATTGTTTTATCAGCAAAGCTAAGTAAAGTAGATGGACAAGTTAGTCGTGAAGAATTAATTGCAGTTAAAGATAAATTAAAAATACCTGAAAGCGAATTAGATCAGGTTGGTAAAATTTTCAATAAAGCTAAAGAGGAAAGTACCGGATATGAACCATATGCAAAACAAATTGCAGAAGTTTACAGAGGTAATTTAAATATTTTAGAAGAGGTAATTAATACTTTATTTTATATTGCAGAAGCTGACGGACACGTAAGTGATAATGAATTGATGATGATAGAAGATATAGCAAGAATTTTTGGATTAAATCAGACTCAAATTAATGGAATTAAAGAAAGCAGAAAGTCATCAGACAAACTTAATCCTTATATTGTTTTAGAGAGTAAGCCCGATGACTCACTCGAAGAAATAAGAAAACGTTATATTAAACTTAGCAAAGAGCATCATCCTGATCTTTTATTAAGTAAAGGTGTTCCTCAAGAAGTAATAGATGAGAGCAAAGCTAAAATGAGAACTGTCAATTCAGCATGGGATCAGATTCAAAAATTAAAGAATTAGTCCTAATAAACTCGCCATAAAATACATAGAAAATATAAAAGCAAGGACGACAATAAAATACATTATTGTAACAATTTTATCTCTTTTCCTTCTTTGTCTTACAAAAGGCTTATCATCCAGATCACAAATATCTCTTATGCCGATAACTTTATAATCACAAGTATAACGCCATATTGAGTCAGGCATCCTAGGATCGGTTTGATTATAATATTGTATCCATTGAACTGTATATTTAAATAAAAGATAGCTTACTATTAAAAGAAGACCACTGGTAAACATTAATCTATCATCTAAAACTGTTCTGACTCAGTTGAGCCTTCCATTGCAGTAGTTGAACTTTTGCCTGAGCTTATTGTGTTTGAAACTGCATCAAAATAAGATGTACCTACTTCTCTTTGATGTTTCACACTTGTGTATCCATCTTTTTCTCTAGCAAATTCATGCTGTTGAATTTTTGAATAAGCAGTCATACCCTCTGATTTATATTTTTCTGCTAATTCAAATATTGCGATGTTTTGAGTGTGGAAGCCCGCTAATGTAATGAATTGAAATTTATATCCCATTTCTCCAATCTTTCTTTGAAATGATCCAATTTCCTCATCAGATAAATGTTTCTTCCAATTAAATGATGGAGAACAGTTATAAGCTAACATTTTACCAGGGAATTTTTCATGTACAGCATCAGCAAATTTCTTTGCTTCTTCTAAATTTGGAGTAGCAGTTTCACACCAAATTAAATCTGCATATGGTGCATAAGCAAGACCTCTAGAAATTGCTTGCTCTATTCCATCTTTAACATAAAAGAAACCTTCGGGTGATCTTTCGCCAGTTAAAAAAGGTTTATCATTTTCGTCAAAATCATTAGTGATTAACTTTGCTGCATTTGCATCTGTTCTTGCTAAAATTATTAATGGTACATCTGCAATATCAGCAGCAAGTCTTGCAGCCTTTAAATTTCTAACCATTGTTCCAGTTGGAACTAAAACTTTTCCACCCATATGACCACATTTTTTCTCACTAGCTAATTGGTCTTCAAAGTGAACGCCAGCAGCACCTGCTCTAATAAATTTTTTAGTTAATTCAAATACATTTAGTGGTCCACCAAATCCTGCCTCGCCATCCGCTATAATTGGCAACATGTAATCAGTTCTCTTACTTTTATCCATATCACCATCTATCATTTCCATATGTTGAATTTGATCAGCTCTAACTAGGGAGTTATTCATTGTCTCAACTAATTTTGGTGCACTATCATATGGATATAAAGATTGATCAGGATACATTTCTCCAGCACTGTTAGCATCAGCTGCAACTTGCCAACCACTTAAATAAATTGCTTTTAAACCAGCTTTTGCATGCTGTACTGCATGATTTCCTGAAAGTGACCCAAGGGTGTTGACATAAGCTTCTGTATTAAGCAGTTTCCAAAGCTTTTGAGACTGCATTTTACACATAGAATACTCAATTTTGATTGATCCTCTTAATCTTTCAACTTCTTCAGGAGTATAATCTCTTTTAATACCTGCAAATCTTTGTAAATCGTATGAAATATTTTCAGCTGACACTTAAACCCCTCTCTTTTGATTAAATGACTAGAAATGACTAATGACTATTTTGAGCTGTATTCTTCAGTAAATTCGTTCATTCCGCTAGATCCCCAATCGCAATGATCGTCTCTAATGTAAATACCTTTTGACTTGTGCTCAGAATGCTCTTCTTTATTAGTAATTTGGTAGTTATTTTCGATATTGTTAATTTTGTTTTTTTCCATGTAAACTTTATAATTTACAATATTTACAAAATCTACAATTAAATTGATTTTACTTGTAAAATTGAATAATTTTGTGTAAATTTAAATTTACAAAATTTACAAAAAGTAAAATGAGTCAAATTGATACAAAAATTGGTCCAAAAATCAAAGCATTTAGAAGGCAACTAGGAATTCAAGCTAACAAACTAGCAGAGGAAATGTCTATTTCACCAAGCTATTTAAATCTAATAGAAAGTGGAAAAAGAAAAATTGATGGAGACTTGCTTTTAAGGGTTTGTGATAAACTTAAAATAGAACTTTCCGATCTCACAAGCAAAACAGACATTAATCTTGAGAATAATATTTCTGAATTGTTGGCTGATGAACTTTTTGAGGATCTTGATATTCTTGGACCAGAAGTAAAAGATTTAGTTAATACAAATCCAAAAATTGCTAAAGCTCTAATTAAACTAGGTGACAACTTTAAACAAAAAGATCATGAAATTTTTAACAAATTAGAAAATATTTCAGGAAAAATTATTGATGGTAGAAAAAATGCATTTCCTGGTGAAGTAATTTCAGATTTTTTACAAGAAAATAAAAATTTTTTTCCAAAATTAGAGGAATTTGCAAATCAAATATTTGATAAAGTAAAACAAAACAATAGAACAAGATATATTGCTTTATGTCAGTTTTTAAATGATGAATATGGCATAACTGTAAAAGACGTAATACCTAAAGAAGGAAAACCATTTTCAAAAATATATAAAGTAAAAGATAAAGAATTATTATTATCTGATTATCTTTCGCTTGAAACTAAAAAACTTTTTGCTGCGGCACAAATTTCACAAGAAGGTGCCTCAAAGAAAATTGATGAATACCTCGATACATTTAATTTTCCAACTGAAGAATCTAAAAAATTAACAAGGGTTGCACTTTTAAATTATAGTGGGGCTGCAATATTAATGCCTTACTCTCTTTTTCATAAGGAATGCAAAGAATTAAAATATGATTTGGAACTTTTACAAAATACATTTGCTACTTCTTTCGAACAAGTAGCTCATAGAGTAACTTGTTTACAAGATCCAAAACTTCCTGGAATACCTTTTCATTTTTTAAGAGTAGATGTTGCAGGAAATATTTCAAAAAGATTCTCATTATCAGGTATTGAAATACCAAGATATGGTGGAGCCTGTCCAAGATGGAATGTCTACTCCGCTTTTTCAAGACCAGGTGTTATTCAAGCAGCAGTTAGCAAAATGACCAATGGGGAAAAATATGTTTGTATAGCAAAAACCGTTGAAAAGGGAGTAGGAAGATATGGACAAAAAAAAAGTATGCTCTCTATAGGTCTTGGCTGTGAAGCAAAATATGCTAAGCAATTTGTATATACTGAAAATCTAGACCTCAGTGACAAAAAATCTGAATTACCTATTGGAGTATCATGTAGAACGTGTGACAGGCTTGATTGTTCACAGAGAGCTTTCCCTCCTCTTCATAAGAAATTTGATGTAGACATAAATTCTAGAGGAGTCTCTGTTTACGTAAATGAGTAAATTAAAAATTACTCCTGTTTCTGTCTTTTTTTTGAAATTAGCTGAGTTAGAGAATCTACCATTAAGTCTGAGGCTTTAAATATTTCATTTGCTTTAAACTCATGAGACATGTTTTTTTCTTCATTTGTCTTATCTTCTATTATTATTCCTTTATCAGGTGAATTATCCTTTATATATATTAAAATTAGCCATTCATCGTCCGAAGACTCATCCCATTTAATAAATATTTCTCCTGTCTCAAACCTTTTATCTATACATCTGAATATAGACATGTGTCTTGTAATATATCTTTTATTTAACTGAAAAACTAAACTATTGGCACTTCTATAAAAACTTTCTAGAGCAAACTCAATTTTTTGTCTCGCTAAATTATACTCTCTCTCCTTTTGAAGGAGTGCCGACCTATCATCAGCTTCATCTGTCTTAACACCAAGAGCTTCGACTCTCTCTCTAATTTTTTGGTCTCTTATAAGTCTATATTTATTTTTTAAATTCTCTATTCTAAGTTGTAACTCTCCATAGTCCTCTCTTTTTTCTCTTAAAGAGATCTTTTCAAGTTTTTCTAATTCTTTTACTTCTCTAATTCTAAATCTTTCGATTTGTTTTTGTATTCTTAGTTCTTGTAAAAATTTTTTTTGTCGTTCTGATTGTTCTTTTCTTAAAAGTGCTTGTTCTCTTCTCAAAAATAATTTTAGATCTTTTGATCTTAATTTTTCTATTCTTTCTTCATCCTTTAGTTGCTGCTCTTTTAATTTTAATTGTCTTTCCTCTTGTAAGATTTTTTCTTTTTTTATTTTTTCTTTTTCTTTATCTTTTTTTTCTATTTCTATTAATTTTAATCTTCTTTTTTCGTCTTTTCTTTGTGATTTAAATTCATTTATTTTTCCATCTATAGAGTTGAAAAATTTAGAGATACCCCTATCAATTGCAAAAATGTCAAATTTGACATTAATATTTAATTTTGATTTTAAATTTTCTTCTACTCTTACTGATTTAGCAATTAAATTATTTTTTATTTTTTTTTTAAGAACTAGCTTTTTATTAATATTTTTTTTATTTTTGGACTTAGGAATTTTCTTTTTCTTCTTTACTTTTTTCTTAATATTTGAGGAAAATTTTCTAGCTTTCTTTATCTTTTTTACTTTTTTTTTTATTTTTAAGGGAACTTTGCTAATTTTTTTTTTCTTATTAACCTTTTTTTTTTTATTTTTTTTCATTATTACTGTTTAATTATTTATCAGTAATATTTTAATAAATATAGTCCCGAGTATTAGGGACAGATATGTTGTCCTTTGATAACTGAAATTGAAATACAACCTGGTCGCCCCATTTAAATGCCATTTCGCAACTAGCTAAGTAAAATTCCCACATTCTAAAAAATTTTTCATCAAACATCCCTAAAACAGTGTCTTTTTTTGATAAAAATCTTTCTTTCCAATTTCTAAGTGTATGCGCGTAGTGCATTCTTAGAACTTCAATATCAGACACTATCAGACCTGAGTTTTCGATTGGTTTAGCAACTTCACTTAAACTTGGTGTGTAACCGCCTGGAAAAATATATTTTGTAATCCATGGTTGTGGGTCTCTTGGGGGCATTGATGAACCAATAGTGTGAATTAAAGCAATTCCTTTTTCATTCAAAAGTTTAAAAACAGTATTAAAATATGTTTTATAAAATTTTCTCCCTACATGCTCAAACATTCCAACACTTACTATTCTGTCAAATTTTTCATTTAGTTGCCTATAATCAATAAGTTTAAAATCTACCTGATTAGACAAATTCATCTCTTTTGCCTTATTCTGACTATACTCAAATTGATTTTCTGACAGTGTTATGCCTGTAACACTTGCTTTTGTCTCCTTGGCAATTGCTAATGCTAATGTGCCCCATCCTGAACCAATATCTAAAACTTTTTGATTAGGCTGAATATTTAATTTTTTTATAATATGATGGATTTTATTATTTTGTGCTTGCTCTAATGTATCATTATCATTTTTAAAATAAGCACAAGAATATTGTCTATTCTCATCTAAAAATAAATCATAAAGTTTTTCAGATATATCATAATGATGGGCTACGTTTTCTTTTGATTTTACGATTTTGTTAAAATTTGTAAGATATCTAAAAGTTCCTTTTATTTTTTTTATTACCGAGCCATAAAAATTTATATCTCCTCTGCCTATATTTTTGAAAGCTAAGTCTAAAAATTCTGTAAGCGTTCCATTCTGTATTACTAATGATCCATCCATATAAGCTTCTCCAAAATATAGATCTGGGTTTATTAATAATTTTTGCATTAATTTTTGATCAAGTAATTTAATTATTATTGGTTTTTCTTTTTTAGGGTTTCCAATTACATATTTTTTTGAATTGGAGTCTACCAGTTCAAAACCATCTTCTTTAAACAAATCATTTAAAAAACTTATTAAACTCATTTTATGCTGCTTTTAAATTTGTTATTTCAAATTCTAAATTTCCTAAACTTGTTAATATCTCTTTTTTTTGATTAGCATCTAAAAGCTTTAAAGGTGGTAAAAGATTTTCAAATATTTGATTTTTTTCTGACATAACTGTATGCAAACCAGATATTAAATTATATTTTTCAAAACAACCTCTTACATCACATAATTTTTTGTTTGAAGATAAATCTGAATTATTTTTAAAGCCGTCGTAAACTTCTCTAGCCAAAGTTCCAGTGATATTTGTAGTAGCTGTTATAATTCCATCACACCCTAGTTCTAGCCCTTTTAATAATTTTGATTCAGAACCAGGAAATATAGAAAAGTTATTAATCTTTAAAGTCTCAAATAAATTATAAGAACTGTCCTTTACACCGACAATTTGATCTGGAAATTTTTCAACTAAGGTTTCAATACATTCTGGACTAAACTTATAACCTGAAAGTTTTTCAAAATTATACAAAATAATTTTACAATCATTAACTTCTTCAATTATTTTTGAATAAAAATTTATAACATCACTGTCATCATATTTATAATATGCAGGTGGCATTATAAGAAATGTATTAAAATTCATTGACTTAGAAATTTTTATTAAATTTATGTTATCCGCAAGTGAATTTAAGCCTGTCCCTATTATAAATTTGTCTTTATATTTACTATTTGGTAACTGATTAATTAGTTGTATTTTTTCACTCAGAGAAATTAATTGTGACTGACCTGTGCTACCAAAAAAAACTACACCATGACAACCCATGTCTATAACGTTTTCTGCATGCTTAATCGTGTTATCTATATCAAGAGAAAGATCATTTTTTAATATTGATAAAGAAGCAGCAAAAATACCTTTTAATTCAATCATAATATAAAATTAATATAAAATAAAATTTAGTAAAGTATTAATATCCCTAAAGATTTATATACTCTTGATTACTATTTCTTTTGCTTCATTGACAATTGAAGCAAGTCTATTTAACTCTGGGCTAACATCAGGATGAATTTTTTTCATAATTTTTTTATATGAGTTTAAGATTTCACTTTTTGAATATTTTTTCTTGGGATCTAAATTTAAAATTTTATATGCTTCATCTAAATTCATATTTTGTTGAGTGTTTGTCTGATTAAAATTATTAAAATTGAATCTTCCAGAGTTTCTAAGAACTCTGAACAAACCCCAAAGTCTTAGTAATTGGAAAAGTGAAATTCCTGCTTTAGTTTTTATTAGCGGCAAAATAGCTAAAACAAATGGTAATGAAAAAATATATCTACCAGCGTAGACCATTAAAAAGGCTAACAAAATTGAAGATAAAATTATGATTAATCTTATTATTTTTGAAATTCTCTTTGCAGAGGTCTTAGCAAACCACGTCAGAAGAAGATAAACTATTATAAAAATTATAACTGTTATAAAAAAAATATTCATATATTAATAATTTTCTAAATGAAAATACCACAACTTGAAAAGAAACCTGAAATAAAATCTTGTCACAACACAACTTGGGAGGATAACTATAGTTGGATTCATCAATCAAATATACTTGATGTATTAAAAGATAACTCAAAATTATTACCAGAAGTTAGAAAGTATTTAGAAAAAGAGAATGATTACTTTGAATATCAAATGAATGATACCCAGGAAATTAGAAAAAAAATTTTTAATGAAATTAAAGGAAGAATTAAACTAGACGATGAGTCTTTGCCCTATAAAGATAAAAATTTCGAATATTGGACCAAAACCACAACAAAAGGTAACTACTCAATAAAATTAAGAAGAAAAATTGGGGAAGAAAAAGTTGAAGAAATTTGGAATGGAGATCTTGAAAAAGAAAAACTAAATACAGAATATTTTGGTTTAGGAGATCTTGAGGTAAGTTTTGATGACAAATTTCTAGGATACTCTTTAGATTTAAAAGGTTCTGAATATTATACAATTTATATAAGAGATATAAAATCAGGTAAATTGGTTACAGAAAAAATTGAAGAAACAAGTGGAAGTATAGAATTCAGTTTGGATGATAAATTTATTTTTTATTCTAAATTAGATGAGCATCATAGACCAAGAACAATATTCAGACATAAAATTGGCACTCCTGTAAAAGAAGATAAGTTGATATTTGAGGAAAAAAGTGAGGCTTTTACTGTAGGTATAGGTTTAAGTTCAGATGAAAAATATTTTATGATTACAAGTTCTGATCATAATACATCGGAGCAATATTACTTTAAAATTGATGAAAATAATCCAAATCCTAAATTAATCCAAAAGAGAAAAAGAGGTATAATTTACTCTGTAAACTCCTGGGATGGATATTTTTACAAACATACCAATGAAAATGCTGAAGATTTTAAGATTGATAGATGTAATGATTTAGTTGAACAAAACTGGGAACCATTCGTTAATGCAAAAGATGAAGTATTGATTGGAGGATTAGTATTTTTAAATCATTGGATAATTAGATCTGAAACCTCAAATGCTTTAGGAAAAATAATTTTGAGAAATCCCAAAACAAATGAAGAGGAAGAGATAGTTTTTAGTGATGAGAAAGTAATAGTTCCAAGTATATCTTTAATTCAAAAAGATAAAGATACTGATAATGTTTATTTGTCATATTCGTCTCCTAAAACTCCAGGAAGGACTTTTTTATATAATTTAAAATCAAAAGAAAAAAAACTTGTTAAAGAACAAGAAATTCCATCTGGACATAACCCCGATGATTATATTGTTGAACGAATTGAATGCCCGTCTCATGATGGAAGAATGGTGCCAATAACTATAACAAGACATAAAGATACACTTCTGGATGGTTCGTCAAATATTTTGTTATATGGTTATGGTTCTTATGGAAATTCAATGTCTCCTGGGTTTTCATCCACACGATTAAGCTTAATTGATAGAAATATAATTTGGGTTACAGCACATATAAGAGGGGGAATGGAAAGAGGAATGAAATGGTGGAAGGAAGGAAAACTTTTAAACAAAAAAAATACATTTGAAGATTATATTGCTGTTGGAAAATTCTTGATTGAAAAAAAATATACTTCTAAAGGAAAAATTATAGGAATGGGTGGTTCAGCAGGCGGGTTGTTGATGGGGGCAGTTGTAAATGAAGCACCTGAGCTATTTTTAGGGTTAATAATGGCTGTGCCTTTTGTTGACTCTTTGACTACTAACCTCGACCATTCGCTACCATTAACAATTGGAGAATTTGATGAATTTGGAAATGCCAAAGATAACAAAGATCATTTTGACTATATTTACTCATACGCTCCTTATAACAATATTAAAAAAATGGATTATCCAAATATTTTAATCACTACTAGTCTTAGTGACAATAGAGTTCTGTTTGATGAGCCTGCAAAATTCACTGCAAAACTAAGAGACTATAAAACAGATAATAATTTATTATTATTAAAAACTGAAATGAACGCTGGTCATGGAGGAAAATCTGGTAGAGACGGCGCTATTGAGGAAATAGCTCTTGATTATGCTTTTGCTTTGAAAATTGCAGAAAAAATTTGAATAATTTTATATTGAAATTTTATAATTAGTCACCATATAAACAATGTAAGTCGCCTTATGGGGCTTACATAAATTAACTTGCTTAACAAAAGGAGTAAATATGACAAGTAAGGATCTATCTATCTTTAACTCACTAAGACCTTTTTCTATTGGTTTCGATGATATGTTTGACCAATTTGAAAGTATGCTTGGTAATGGTGGTATGACAATGCAATCAAATTATCCACCATATAATATAAGAAAAACTGGCAAAGACAACTATTCAATTGAAGTTGCGTTAGCTGGTTTTAATAAAAAAGATGTCGAGGTTGAGTTTGAAGATAATATATTAACTGTAAGAACTAAACAGCTTAATAAGTCTGAAGATCAACATGTAGACGGTGAAATAATTCACAAAGGCATATCACAAAGACAATTCGCAAGATCTTTTACTATTGCAGATGATGTGAAAGTAAATGGAGCTGAACTTAAGGATGGTCTTTTGACAATTGCTTGTGAAAGAATTTTACCCGATCATAAGAAAAAAAGACTTATTGATATTAAGTAATAAATTTTAACCTTGCTTGTGGGGTTCGCCCCACAAGTTTAAAAACATCCACTAGAACTGAAAGCAATTATAGTTCCACCAGCGTTAACTTCAAATCTTCTTTCACACGGTACACCGTATTTTTTTGTTTTATAAATTAACACTTCATTGCCAGTATCATTGATCATATCTTCGCTAGGAGCCCCTAATTCTAATTTCATTTTATTAACTTCTCCACCGACAAATAATCCATATTTTTGATTTTCCTTTTCTACAACCTCGTCGGTTTTTTTTTGAATAGTTTGGCAGCCTGCCGTAAAAAAAAGAATTGATATTAATATGACAGCGAATTTATTTTTCATTATTCTATTATAATACTGAAATGTGACAAAAGATTAACTTAAAAGTTGAAAAAAAAATAAGTTTTCCATCAAAATAAGGTAAATATAATGTATTTATATTACTTAATTCTTTATTTTAATTACTATCAAACCGATTCTAATGAATACAAAACTCAAAGTATCAGAAATTTCAAAAATTTACCCAGGATGTATTGCAAATGACAAAGTATCATTGGAATTTGGAAGTGGGAAAATATACGCTTTATTGGGAGAAAATGGTGCTGGCAAGTCTACGCTAGTTAAAATCTTATCTGGAGTAGTAAAGCCTGATGAGGGTCAAGTTTTTTTAAATGATGAAAGCATTAAACTTAACTCTCCCCTAGATGCCAAAAAAAATAATATTGGAATGGTTTTTCAACATTTCAATCTCTTCGAAACTTTATCTGTATTTGAAAATTTGAGTATCGATAGTGACAAAAAGGATGAAGAACTAAAAACTTTAGTTAACGATATATTAAAAAAGTACAATTTTAAAATTGATCTAGATATTCCGGTTCTAAATTTATCAGCAGGTCAAAAACAAAAAGTAGAAATTATAAGGTGTTTAATTAGAAATCCAAAAGTGTTGATTATGGATGAACCTACATCAGTTTTAACTGAACAAGAAACTGATGATTTATTTATTTCTTTAAAACAATTTTCTAAAGATGGAATTTTAATTATTTATATTACTCACAAATTAAAAGAAGTTTTGTCACTTTGTGATGAGGTAGCCGTAATGAGAAAAGGCAAAGTAGTTTCAGTTAGTAATACAATTGATGAAAAAATTGAGAGTTTAGCTAATAAAATGGTAGGTGAAAATTTAAATACTATTAAAAAAAAAATTAATAATTTTAAAAATAGCGAAGAAATTTTAAAAATCTCAAATTTAAATTTTAAAAGTGACGACCCATATGAAACAAATTTAAATAATTTAAACCTTTCTTTGAAAAAAGGAGAGTGTTTAGGTATAGCTGGGATTTCAGGAAATGGACAAAATGAATTATTCCAAATACTGAGTGGAGAAATAATTACCGAAGGTACTTCTATAATGTTTAGAAATAAAGAAATTGGTAAGTTGAATCCTAGAGAAAGAAGAGAATACCTTATGGCTTTTTCACCTGAAGATCGCATCTCTCAAGCTGCAGTCCCTGAGTTAAAGATATATGAAAATGTTGCATTAAACAATTTTAAGTCATCAAACTTTTTTGAAAAAGGTTTAGTGAATGAAAAAAAAATAAAAGAACACTCCAAAAAGATACTTTCTAATTTTTCTGTTAATACAGACAATGTTGAATTAAAAAGTCAATTTTTATCTGGCGGAAATCTTCAAAAATTAATTATTGGAAGAGAATTAATTACTTCGCCTGAATTGTTGGTATGTTTTAACCCCACATGGGGTCTTGATGTTGGTGCGATCAACTATATTCATGAAACATTAGTTCAAATTAATGAACAAGGAAAATCATCAATATTAATTTCTACTGATAACGATGAACTATTAAAATTAAGTGACCGTATTTGTGTAATTTATAAAGGTAAACTATCTAAAATAATGAATGCAGATACTGTTTCAGCTGAAAAATTAGGAATTTTGATGGGAGGAGGTTCAATTGATTAAAGTTGAAAAGCGTAGCGATGTGTCTCGATCAATTTACTTTTTAACACCAGTTTTAGCAATTTTTCTCACATTATTTGGTGGTGGGATTATTTTTTTTATTTTGGGGTTTAATCCTATTGAGGCTTTAAAATTTTTTTTTATTACCCCCATTTCAGATTTATACGGATTTAGTGAACTTTTGGTAAAAGCTACACCACTTTGTTTAATAGCGATAGGTTTATCTTTTTGTTTTAAAAGTAATAATTGGAATATTGGTGCAGAGGGTCAGCTTATTTTTGGTGGAATAGTCGGCGGTGGAGTTGCTTTGTTATTTTATAATCATGATGGATTTTATGTTTTACCAATAATTATTTTGTCTGGAGCAATTGGTGGGATGCTATTTGCAATGATACCAGCAATTTTAAAAACCTATTTTAACACTAATGAAATTTTAGTCAGCTTAATGCTGGTTTATGTTGCAAAATTATTATTAGATTATTTAGTGGTTGGTCCTTGGAGTAATCCTGAAGGATTTAATTTTCCAGAAACAAGACAATTTAGTGAGTCTGCAAGAATGCCAATTTTATTTGACGGTTTAAGAATTCATGCTGGAATATTTATTACTCTTATCACTGTATTCTTAAGTTGGCTTATTTTGTACAAAACTTATTTAGGTTTTCAAATAAAAGTTTCAGGCTTAAGTTTAAAAACTGCAAAATATGCAGGGTTCAAAGGTAAGACAATGATTATTATTGTTTTTATGATTAGTGGAGCATGTGCTGGTCTTGCGGGTGTAGGAGAGATAACAGGGCCAATAGGACAATTACATAGAAATATTTCTCCTGATTATGGCTTCACGGCAATAATTGTTGCTTTTTTAGGAAGACTAAATCCAATTGGAATTATTTTTGCATCTCTAATTGTTGCTCTAACTTATTTAGGAGCAGAAACAGCCCAGATATTTTTGCAAGTGCCAAAATATACAGGTCAAGTTTTTCAAGGAATGATTTTATTTTTTCTTCTTGGGTCTGATTATTTATTATTTTTTAAAATAAAATTTTTAGGTTTAAAAAAAAATGAGCTTTGATTTAAATTTTATAGGTATTTTAATTGGTGCCATAATGGCATCATCCGTTCCTTTGATACTTGCTGCATCTGGCGAATTAATTACGGAGAGATCTGGTGTTTTAAATCTTGGGGTAGAAGGAATGATGATCATTGGAGCAATCTCTGGATTTGCTTTAATGGTAGTGACTGATAATTTATTTTTTGCAGTAGTAGGCTCTATGCTGTCAGGTTTAATTATATCTCTTATTTTTGGATTGCTTACACAATCACTCCTTACAAATCACGTAGCAACAGGTCTTGCACTAACTATCTTTGGTATTGGAATGTCAGCAATGATAGGTAAGAATTTCGTCGGAATTCCAGGAAAGGAATTTCCGTTATTATTCGTTAATTTAAAAGAAAGTATTCCGTTTTTGGGTCCAGTATTGTTTGGTCACTCAATTATATTATATTTTGCATTTGGATTACCTTTTTTGACAAATTATTTTTTAAAGAAGACTAAAACTGGTTTGATTATTAGGGCTGTTGGAGATTCTCCAACTTCCGCCTCTAATCAAGGGATTAATGTTACATTAGTAAGATATAGTTGCATTCTTTATGGAGGTGCAATGTGTGGATTGGCAGGCGCATATCTGTCATTAATATATACTCCTCAATGGATTGAGAATATGACAGGTGGCCGAGGATGGATTGCACTAGCTTTAGTAGTTTTTGCAACATGGAGTCCAATTAAAGTTCTTATAGGTGCATTGATATTTGGTGGAATTACAATTTTACAATTGCATATGCAGGCAGTGGGTTTAAGAATTCCAGTTCAATTATTAAGTGCATTACCTTACATCATGACAATAATAGTTTTAGTTGTAATTTCTCGTGACAGTAGAAAAATAAAACTGAATACACCAACTTCACTGGGACAAATCTTCTATAAGGAAAAGTGATGTTAGCTATTCCAAAATAAATATTTTTTTTTATTAGAATATTGACTAGTTTGTAGTATCACAAAATTAAATTTAAAGGGGAAATCAAATGTATAAACTATTTTTAAGAAGTTTAATTTCTGTATTTTTTTTGCTTGGCTTTAGCTTAAATGCAAATGCAGAATTTAAAGTTGGTTTTGTTTATGTTGGTCCAACTGGAGACCATGGATGGACATACCAACACCATGAAGGAAGAAATGCAGTGGAAGCTTTGGGAATAAAAACTACTTATGTAGAAAGTGTACCTGAAGGTGCTGATGCAGAAAGAGTTATAAGACAATTAGCACAATCTGGTCACGACCTAATCTTTACGACTAGTTTTGGATATATGGATCCAACAAACAAGGTTGCTAAAGATTTTCCAAATGTAAAATTTGAGCACGCAACTGGTTACAAAAGAGAGCATTCAAATGTTTCTACATATTCTGCAAGGTTTTATGAAGGTAGAACTTTATTAGGACATATGGCTGGAAAGATGACAAAGACAAATACTATCGGATACATTGCATCTTTTCCAATTCCTGAGGTTATAAGAGGAATTAATGCAATGACATTAGCCGCTCAAAAAGTAAATCCTGATATTAAAACAAAAATTGTTTGGGTTTTTACTTGGTATGATCCAGGAAAAGAATCTGAAGCAGCTCAAGCTTTGATTGATCAAGGTGCAGATATAATTATGCAACATACTGACAGTACTGCTCCGGTTCAAGTTGCAGAAAAAGCAGGAGTTTGGTCTTTTGGTCAAGCAAGTGATATGCAAAGATTCGCTCCAAAATCCATATTAACGTCAATTATAGATGATTGGGCGCCTTACTATGTAGAAAGATCAATTGCAGCAAGAGATGGCACTTGGAAACAACAAGATACTTGGCATGGATTAAAAGAAGGAATGGTAGCAATGGCACCATATAATTCTGCAATGGGCAGCGACTTAGTAAAAGAAGTGGAACAACTTCAAAAAGACTTAGCTTCAGGAAAAGTTCACTCATTTACTGGTCCAATTTATGATCAAAAAGGAAATATTCTTGTAGCCGAAGGTGCTGTAGCAGACGATGGAATGCTAGCGGGAATGAATGTTTACGTTAAAGGAGTAGAAGGAGACATTCCACAGTAAGAAATTTTATCAAAAGATTAAAATTAAAGGCCAGCTTAGTCTGGCCTTTTTTTATTTAGAATACTTTTTTTTCAAGCCATCTATGTCAATTTCATCATAATACTCTGATGGTTGAACAATCCATGGATCATTATCTAATAAAATTGGACAGAAATCAGGTTTAAAAGTGGAAGATTTTTTTTTCCAAAGACACGCTGTTTTAATTTCACTTATATGGTCCTTAACAGGTTCATATTCTTTAAGCCACTCTATACTTTTATTTAAGGTAAGTCCGGTGTCTGATAGATCATCTACTAATAGTACTTTTTTAAAATCTTCGTTAGTTGCAATTGCACTTATATCTCTTGCAAATATTAGCTCGCCTTGTTTATCTTGAACTGTATCACCGGAGTAACTTTGAATTACAACGTAGGCGGTAGGTAATTTAAAAATTCTAGATAAAATATCTATAATTGGAGCTGCACCTCTCATGATACCAACTAATACTGTTGGCTTATATTTTTTTTCAATTTCTAAAGCAAGTTTTTCGACGACCTTTTTATATTCTTCATAAGAAATTATTAATTTATTAGCCATAAAATTTGGTATCATAAATAAAAATATTAAAAAAGGATAAATATGAAAACTTATTGGATAAGTCTATACTTAGAAATCTCAAGTCAGGATAACATAAAAAAATATGGAGAAAAGGCTGTTCCTATAATAAAAAGTTACGGAGGAAAACCAGTAGTTAGAGGTGGAAAATTAAACTCATTTAGCGGGCCAAACATTGTACGCACTGTAATATGGGAGTTTCCAACTTACAATAATGCTATTTCATGCCATGAATCAACTGAATATAAATCTGCTTGGACTCATGCAGAGGATACAACTAAGAGAATTATGTTTATTGTTGAAGGAGTAGATCAAGAACAGAATTGATAAAGTAAAAAATGGTTATATAATAATAAATAAAGGAAAATTATGAAAGGTTACGTAGTTTGTGTTTGGGAAAAAATTAATAATGAAGAAAAATTAAAGGAATATGCACTAAAAGCCAAGATTGCTGCAGATAAATACTCAGGGATATTTATAATTAGAGGTGGAAAAAATAGAACAAATGAGGGAATAAACTCTCCTAGAACAACTGTAGTTGAATTTTCAGATTACAACACAGCAATAGAATTTTATGATTCCCCTGAATATCAGCAAGCAATAGATGTTATTAAAGGCCATGCTGTAAGACATCATCAGATAGTTGAAGGCACTTAATATTGAATAGGCTCATCGTCTATGGAACGCCATAAATACCAAGTGGCTACGGAACAATATGGAGAAAATCTCTTTTTCAATCGGTTCACATAGCTCATAGGTGGTAAATAGCTTTTCCTATAATTGTTTGAAATAGCTCTAAGTAAACCAATATCTTGAACGGGCCATATGTTGGATCTATTGTAAGTAAATAGTAATATCATCTCTGCAGACCATCTACCTATTTGTCTTAACTCAGATAAATAAAGAATTGCCTCTTCGTCTCCCATTTTTTTTATGACTCTTGGATTAAATGTTTTATTTACAAATTTTTTTGACAACTCTTTAATTCCTCTAACTTTTTGTCTGCTTAAACCACATTTTTTCAATCGAACCGAGGTAATAGCATTAACTACTTTTGGATTTATCTTTCCTCTACATTCTTTTTTAAACTTTAAAAATACAGAATTTGCTGCAGCGACACTTATCTGTTGTCCTATTATACTTTTACATAGAGATAAAAAAATATCTTTTCTTGTTGTTAATGTTTTATCTTTGTATTTAGAAATAAGTTTCTTCATTATCTTATCCTTAGAAAGATACTTTACTGCCTTTGACCAATAAATCGGGGGTTTACTCATTTTTAAAAATTAAGTTTGGTTTTTTCAAATAGATTTCTCTTCTAAATATAATTAATGAAGATAACACTACAAGTAATGAACCCAATAAAGTTTTATAAGATGGTATTTCATTCCAAATAAAATAGCCAAATATAATTGCAAATACTAAGCTTAAATACTTAAGTGGAGTAACTAAAGAAACTTCTGAGAGTTTATAAGATTGTCCAAGTAGTAAATTAGCAATTCCTCCAAGCAAACCAATCATACACAAAAGAATAAAATCTATTAATGTAGGCATTACCCATCCAAATGGAATTGTAAACAAACCTAAAATAGATATCGCTACTGAAAAATAAAAAGAAATAAGCCAAACTGGTTCGGATGAAGATAACTGCCTGATAGCAATTGCAACATATGACATTCCTAAACAAAAAATTATTGGGTAAATATAATAAAAATTTAAATTCGAAATACCTGGTTGAGTAATAATTATTACTCCTATGAAACCGATCAAAACTGCTAACCAACGATATTTACCAATTTTTTCTGACAAAAAATAAATTGATAAAATTGTTGCAAAAATTGGTGCAGCAAATGAGATACCCACAACCGTTGCCAAAGGTAAATTTCTTAGTGCAATAAATACTGATACTATTGCCATTAATCCTGCAGCACATCTAAAGAAATGTAATTTAGGTCGATCTGTTTTATAAAAATTTGTGTAGTTTTCTTTTGGTATTAAAAAAAATATAGGTATTAGTCCGCAAATTCCTCTAAAAAAAAGAACTTCACCAACAGGATAATTTTCAGACCACTTAACAAGTAAATCCATCATTGAAAATGCACACACAGACAGAAACATGTACAAAAAACCTAATTGATTTCTAGATAACATGGATTAGATTATATTATTATTATAACATTAATCTATGGAAATAGCAGTTTTAGCTTTAGGATGTTTCTGGGGTCCAGAAAAAAAATATGGACAATTAGATGGCATCTACAGAACAGAGGTTGGATATTGTGGAGGAAACAGTCCTAACACAAACTATAGAGAAGTTTGTACAGGAACAACTAATCATGCGGAAGCTGTAAAATTAGAATTTGATCCTAAAGTCATTACATACGAGCAAATAATTAAGAGATTTTTTGAATTTCATGATCCAACTACACTAAACTCTCAAGGTCCCGATTTTGGAACGCAATACAGAAGTGAAATCTTCTACCTTAATGAAGAACAAAAAAATATTGCTCAAAAAGTAATAGACGAAGAAAATTTAAAGTTATCTGGAAAAGTTGTAACTAAGCTATCTGAGTTAAAAAATTACTGCACTGCTGAAGAGTATCATCAGAAGTATCTAGAAAAAAGATAGAATGTCACTAGTTGCATCAGATTGGTTAGAAAATAATTTAAGTGACGTCAAAATAATTGATTGCTCATGGCATATGCCAGGAATTGATAGAAATCCTAGAAATGAGTACTCTAAAAATCATATTCCTGGTGCAATTTTTTTTGACTTAGACAAGAATTCAAATCAAGATACAGATTTACCTCACATGCTTCCTGCAAAAGAGAAATGGGAAGAGATAGTATCTTCAATGGGCATATCAAATACCGATAGAATTATAATTTATGATAACTCTGATGTTCTAAGTGCATGTAGGGGTTGGTACAATTTTATTTATTTTGGTCATGATAAACACCTAGTAAGTGTTTTAGATGGTGGTTTAAAAAAATGGTTAATTGAAAATAGGAAAACAACAAATGAAGAAACAATTTTAAATAAGTCTACATACAGAGCAACAGAAAATAAGTCTCTAGTAAAAAATATTATTGAAGTAAATGAAAATATTGAAAAAAAAAATTTTACAATAATCGATGCTAGAAGTAAGGAAAGATTTAATGGAAGTGTTCCAGATCCCAGGAAGAATGTGAGAAGTGGATCTATTCCAAACTCTGTATGTCTTCCATTTAAAGAAATTATAAATAGTTCAGATAACACTTTTAAAGGTGTGAGTGAGATCTCAAAAAAATTTGACGAAATTATTGATTTAAGCGACGATAAAAGAGTTTTTTCATGTGGATCTGGTATAACAGCATGTGTTTTAGGTCTTGCATATTCCCTAGTAAATAATACATATTCTCCTACAGTTTATGATGGTTCATGGGCTGAATATGGAAGAATATAACAATGAAAAGATCTACTAAAATAACATCAATAATAGTAATTTTTTTTCTAATTATTGCAGGTGTGATCATAGCCCGGACAATGATTGGAAACCATTTTAAAAAAAAATTTAGCAAAAGACCACCACCAGGTATTATAGTTAAAACAGTTGAGCAAAGAAAATTCCAAAATATCATTGAAACCTTTGGAACAGCCGTTCCAATTAAAACACAGTCTTACAATATTGAAAAATACGAAATTCTAGAACAAATCAAATATAACACCAAAGTCAAGTCTGGTGATGTCATTGCAAAATTAAAAAATAGAACCATACTGGCGCCTTTCGATGGAGTTATTGGAAAAAGAAACTTTTCTGATGATATTAATGTTTCAGAGAGTTCTGTTGTAATTGATATCGAGGACGCATCTTCTCTATTTATTGATGTTGATGTTCCAGAAATATTTGCACCATTTGTAAAAAAAGGACTAGGCGTTGATGTAAAATTTTCTGGCAATAAAGATAAAACTTATAACGGTATAGTAGATTCTTTGGCTAGCAAAATTGACGTTAGTAATAGGTCTTTGAGACTTAGAGTTAAAATGCAAAATTCAAATTCTGAGATTTTGCCTGGTGCTTTAATGGAAGTCACAATAAAATATAATGAGAGAGTTTCTTTAGGAATACCAGATACAAGCGTAATCTTAGAAGGTAATAAAGTTTATATTTATAAAGTAAATAAAGAGAATGTAACAAAAAGAGTTGAAGTAAAAGTTGGTAACAGAAACAAAGGATATCTAGAAGTGGAGTCTGGTTTAAATGAGGGTGACATAGTTGTTGCTGAAGGATTGAAAAAAGTAAGACCCAATGGAAAAATCAAACCTATTAAAGATGGTGAAAAAAGAAGTGATTCTAGTTGGGGAAAAAAAGAAAATAAAAGTAAATAATTAAATGTATTTAACTGATGTTAGTATTAGAAGACCAGCATTGTCATGGGTATTATCGTTAATACTAGTTGTATTTGGAACTTTTGTTTTTTCAAAATTACCAGTTAGAGAACTTCCATCTGGTCTACAACCACCTGTGGTTCAAGTCCAGGTGGAATATGCATCAGCTTCAGCTCCAATTGTTGATGAGGAAGTGACACAAGTAATTGAAGAAGTTATAGGTGGAGCAGAGGGAATAAAAAACATAGACGCTAAATCAGAGAATGGAAAAAGTACTATAAATATCGAATTTGATACAGATATAGACCTTGATAATGCAGCAAACGATGTAAGAGAGAGAGTTGCAAGAATTGTCGGAAGACTGCCAGCCGAGTCTGAGGCCCCAAGAATACTTAAACAATCTGCGGGTTTTACAACTACAATGTGGCTTGCTTTATCCTCAGAAACCTGGAGCGATCTTGAGCTTGGAGATTATGCAGAACGATATTTAGTTGATCAGTTTTCTAGTATTAAAAATGTTGGTCGAATAAGAACGGGTGGCCTTAGAGAACAGAGTATAAGAGTATGGATAGATCCAATCAAATTAGCTGCAAATAATTTAACTATTCAAGAAGTAGAAAGATCTTTAAGAAACGAAAATGTTCGATTACCAGCGGGTACACTTGAGGCTGAAAATATAGATTTAACGATCAATATCGATAAATCATATAATGATTTAGAAAAACTAAAGGAACTGCCAATTAAGAAAGCTAAAGATAATATAGTAAGACTATCTGATATTGCAAATTTAGAATTAGGTCCTGTCACAGAGAAAGTTTTATTTAGAGCTCAAAGTAAAGGAGCACTAAATTTAAAAACCATGGGTATAGGAATTTATGCAAGAAGTGGAGCTTCAACTGTTGAATTATCAAAAGATGTTGAAAAAAAAATCAAAGAAATTAGAAAAACTTTACCTGGTGATTTAAATTTGGAAATAGCTTTTAATAGAGCTACTTATATTGGCGAGGCAATAAATGAGGTTTATAAAACTTTAGCTATAGCCTTTATACTTGTTGTAATAATAATTTATTTATTTTTAGGAAATTTAAAAGCAGTCATTGTTCCTGCAATAGCTTTACCTGTAAGTCTAATTGCTACATTCTTAGGTTTATATATATTTGATTTATCTATTAATATATTTGTTTTATTAAGTTTTATATTAGCAATTGGAATAATTACCGATGACTCAGTCATTATGACCGATGCAATATATAGAAGAATTGAAAATGGTGAGACACCGCTCGTAGCAGCATATAAAGGCTCAAAACAAATTACATTTGCAATTGTTGCAACAACTCTTATTTTGGTTGCAGTATTTTTACCTTTAATTTTTATTGAGGGTATTGCTGGAACTTTATTTAAAGAAACTGCAATAGCACTATCATTTGCAATAGTAGTGTCATCATTTGTTGCTCTAACACTTTCGCCAATGCTAGGTAGTAAATTTCTTGATAAAAAGAAAAAGTCTAATTTCTTAACAAGAGGATTTGATAAATTTTTTCAAGGTTTTTTAAAATTTTACACAGAGACATTAGGATTTTGGATGAACAAGAAGAAAACAATAATAACATTCATAATTTTTATCATAGTTGCCTCTGGGAGTTTGTATAACTATACAAAAAAAGAATTGTTACCACTAGAAGATCGTGGAGTTTACTTAGTTATAGGATTTACTGATGAGGGTAGTTCATTCCAATATACTCAAAAAAGGGCGGAAGATGTTGAAAAAAGACTCATTCCACTGCTAGATGGCGATAATAGTCCATACAATAGATTTTTAATGATAGTTCCAGGTTTTGGCTCTGAAAATAGCTTCTTAATTATCTCACTTTTAGATAACTGGAAAAATAGGAAACAGAATTCTCAAACAATAATGAGGCAAGCAATTGGAAAAATAGTTACGGTACCTCAAACACTAGCTTTTCCAATTTCTCCTCAGTCCATAAGAGTTTCTAGTTACAATAAGCCTGTTCAAATGGTTATTTATGGAAATACTTATGAAGAACTGGAACAAATACAGTCTCAAGTTATAAGAATGTTAAGAAAGAACAGAAATTTATCAAGGCTTGAGTCTGACTACACCAGAAATAAACCTGAAGTAAATATAAAAATTAATAAAAATAAAGCAAAAGACCTAGGGATATCAACTGAAGCAATTGGTCAAACTTTAGAAACTTTGTATGGAGGTAAAACGGTTACAAAATTTAATAAACTTGGAAAAGAATACCCAATAATTTTACAACAATATTTAGAAGATAGAAAAAATAAAGAAAGTTTGAGTAAAATATTTGTTCGATCAGAAAAAACTGGTAATTTAGTTTCACTCTCTAATCTTGTTGAGTTTAAAGAAAAAGGAACAGCTAGTAAGTTATCAAGATATAATAGACAACGTGCTGTAACAATATCAGCTAATATAAGTGAAGGTTATACTTTAGCTGAAGCAATTAAATATTTAGAAGAAACGATGATAAATGTTGCTCCAGATAAACAAATTACTTGGAAAGGAAAGTCTGAAGAATTAAAAGAAACCAGTAATGAACTTTATATTATATTTGCTTTAGCATTATTGACTGCTTATCTTGTAATGTCAGCTACTTTTAATTCATTTATCCACCCATTTATAATTATATTAACTGTTCCACTTGCAGTGTTTGGGGGATTAATTTTTATACTATTCTTAAATTCATCAATAAATATATTTTCACAAATAGCCTTAGTAATACTCATAGGAATTTCAACAAAAAATAGTATTCTTATAGTTGATTATGCTAATCAATTGAGAACAAAAGGTAAAGATATTGAAAAAGCCGTAAAAGAAGCCTGCAGTCTAAGATTTAGACCAATTATAATGACATCCCTAAGTACAATGATTGCGATGTTGCCTTTGGTTATTGGAAATATTGGACCAGGTGCTGGGGAAGGTTCGAGACTTGCTGTAGGTGCAACTATACTTGGTGGAATGATAATTTCTACATTCTTCACTTTATATGTAACTCCGACAATGTATTTAACTTTAGCGAAAAATACGAAGAGAATTGATGCAGTTGATATAGAACTTAAAAAACAATTAAACTAAAATATAATATATTTTTTAGTAGTAAGTGATTTTCGACAATTATTAAGCTGTGCCTTGTATTTCTTAGATTGATTTTCAACTTTTTTTGCTAAAAGAATAATTTTTTGATTTTTTTTATAATTTTTATAATTTCCCCAGCCCTCATGATAAGCAACATATTGTTTAAAAGCATCATTTTTTGGGATTTTTAGGATCTTTTCTGTTTTGTTTGTATACCAACCAATAAAATCTACACTATCTTTAAATCTTGTCCTAATTGCATACTTGTTTCCTGTTTCCTCTTTGTATTGCTTCCAGGTTCCTCTGACTGCTTGAGAATAACCGAAAGAACTTGATGGTCTTTTATAAGGAATAACTTTAAATAATTTTTGTCTAGGTGGTTTTGCCAACCAATCGAAATCTGACTCCATTTTAATTATAGCAAGTTGTAAATTAATAGGAGTTCCCCATTTTTGTTCAGTTTTTTTTGCATATTTGTACCAAAGATATCTTTCGGAAAAAATTGAACAGCCATCTGCAGTATTTTTAGGAATTGAGGAGCAACCAGAAAATAAAATAGAAATTAAAAATAAATATATAATTTTGTTTCGAATCATTTTCATTATTATCTATTTTTTTTTCTCCATATCCAAGGATATTCAAATTGCATCTGCCATAAACCCAATGAAAATTTTTTTGCAAAGGTCTGGTATTTTCTAAATTTACCCTTTGAGTATTTAGGATAATCAAATGCATAACCATTTTTGACCATAAAAACTGATAGGCTTTCATTTTTTAAAAAACATTCACCTATTAACCTGCTATATTGATCTTTATTTTTTTCTATTTTGCAATCAACAATCTGATTTCCAATTTTTTCAATGAGCTTATCTTTAGATAACTTCCCACATAGAATTTCAACATTATTTAAAACACATGATTGTTTTTTTCCAAAAAAAAAACTTTCTGGAGCATCAATTCCACTAAAGCGAATTTTTTTATTATTAATCTTAATTGTGTCACCATCTGTAATTTTTGGTTTACCTGAAATTAATAAATAATTTTGGTCTGAAGATAATAAGTGATTAATATTAAATAAGAGGAAAAAAAAACTAATTAAAATCAGTTTTTGCTTTTTCATTTAGTTCATCCATTTTTTTTCGTAAATCTTCATCTGACACATTTTTTTCTTTCAAATCCTCTTTAATTTTTCGAAAAACATCTTGATCTCCTACTTCAGCAAAATCTGCTTTTATGACAGATTGAATATATTCTTTTTGTTGATCTGGATTAAAATTTAGCATCTGAGAAACCCATTCTCCTAAATATTTGTTCCTTCTAGCGCTAACTTTGAATTGAAGCTCTTGGTCGTGAGCAAATTTCTTTTCAAAACTTTTTTTTCTATCTTCAAATGAACTCATTTTAACAAATTAAAAAGATTTAGCTTTATGTCAATCTAATTTAATTTATATTTATGTTAAATTTATGAATAATTTAATACTTGTTAGACACGGACAAAGCGTATGGAACCTAGAAAACCGTTTTACTGGGTGGGTAGATGTAGGTTTAGCTGCCAAAGGCAAACTTGAAGCTTGTAAGGCAGGAGAATTAATTAAGGAATTAAACCTTGAATTATCTTATTTTTATACATCATTACAAACAAGATCGATCGAAACACTAAATTTAATCCTTAATACTATGAGAATTAAAGATCAAAATGTTATTAATGCTTGGGAACTAAATGAGAGGCACTACGGAACTTTAACTGGTTTAAATAAAGATGAAATGAAAAAACTTTATGGAGAAGAAAAAATTCATACTTTTAGAAGATCTTGGGATAACCCACCTGAGCCTCTAAAAAAAACAAGTCCCTATCATCCTTTGAATATTGATATATATAAAAATATTCCAAAAGATAAAATTCCAGATACAGAGTCATTAAAAAATACTTATGAAAGAGTAATACCTTTTTATAAAAAAAACATTGAACCTAAATTAGATGAAAATATTATTGTATCAGCTCATGGAAATTCAATTAGATCATTATGTAAATACTTATTTAATTTAGATAATGAAAAGATTTCAAGCTTAGAAATACCGACTGGTAATCCTTTATTGATTGAAACCGAAAAAGGAAACATTAAACACGCAAGATATTTAGATAAAGATAGAGCAAAAGATCTTTTAGTTTTCTAAATAAATAATTTTTCGTATATTTCAAAATCAGTTAAATGTTTAAATTCACCTTTATGCTCATAACCATAAAGTTTACTTTCTCTCAAAAGTGCATCCCATATTTCGGTTATAGGAAAATAATTTAATTGTTTATGTAATATTAATTCCTTATTAAATATTTGACATCCAGTATATTTAAAATTGTTTATTTTTTCCTTTAGAAGGACATTATTTTTTATCTCAAAATCTCCATTAAATCTTTTATCAAAACATGTCGAGTTATTTACAATTAATAAAATGTTTTTAATTTTTCTTTCAAAGTAAATTTTCTTCATTTTATCAATCGAGTTGATATAACTATCATCCCAAATTGTATCTGGATTAATTACGAGAACATCATTCTCATTAGATTTTTTTATAAGACTTAGAGTACCACCTCCTGTTCCTAAGATTGTCTCACCATCATCTACAATTTCAATATTTATTGGGAAATTTTTACTATTAATAAAATCAATGATCTTTTCTTTTAAAAAAAAAACATTTATTTTAATTTTTTCGATTTTTATTTTTATAAGAAAATTAATTGTATTTTCTAATAAGGTTTTATTTTTATAAACTATTAATGGCTTAGGTAAACTGTCTGTTATCGGTTGTACTCTCTTGCCAAATCCAGCACAGAGTATTAGGGCAGTTTTAATTTTCATAAGATTTTCTAATTTTTCTATCAAAATTTTTACTTAAAAGGTAATTTAAGTCTTTAAATATTGGATTATTCAAAGTTCTGTAATCTATTAAATCCCATGCATAAGGTATAAGTTTAAGATATTGATTTTTTTTATCTCTTACAGATAATCTAGTAAATATGCCAATTATTTTTAAATTCCTTAATACAGATAATATCTCAAAGTCATTTTTGAACTTTTTAAGATTTAATTGTTTATTTTTTTTTATGAATTCATCTAAAATATAATTTTTAGTCTTTATGTCTGTTTTAAACCTAACATCATCGATAAGAGAAGCTAAATCATATGCAATATTACCATATACAGCATCTTGACTATCTATCAGCCCTAAACCTTTTTTAGTAATCATTAAATTAGATATATGAAAATCTCGATGTACAAAAACTTTATTTTTATAATAGATATTATTTAGTAATTTTTTAAATATCTTATTAAATTTAATTTTTAAAATCTTAATTTTTCTTCTTTTAACATATTTTGGTAAATACCAATCTAAGAATAAATTAGACT
>CACGVB010000006.1 GCA_902576395.1 uncultured Pelagibacteraceae bacterium | reverse complement strand
AAGATATATTTCAAAATATTGGAAGTGCTGCAATTTTAATGGATATAAATAATGGTAACATTTTATCAATGGTATCTCTTCCAGATTTTGATCTTAACAAAAGAGAAAAACTAAATGATGTAAAATATATCAATAGAGTAACAAAAGGTGTTTATGAATTTGGATCTGTTTTTAAAACGTTTACTTTGGCTGCAGGTTTACAGTACAATGTTGTGGAACCAGAAACAGAATTTAAAGATCTTAAAAAAAGAATTACTTGTGCGGGAAATTCCATATCTGAATATGATGATAAAATACCCTCAAATTTAACTGCAGAAGAGATTCTGATAAGATCAGGAAATATTGGTTCAGTTAGAATAGCTGAAAAAGTCGGTATTGAAAATTACAATGAATTTCTTCAAACAATTGGGATTATATCAAATTTAGAATTTGATATTCAAGAAGTAGGTACAACGCAATTAGGTAGATGGGGCAAATGTAAACTTGCAACAGTTGCTTTTGGCCATGGAATAGCTACAACTTTATTACAACTTTCAAAAGGTTATTCAATTATAAGTAATGGAGGATATGAAATAACGCCTACATTATTAAACAAGGAAAAATTACCAAGACAAAGAATACTTAATGAAAAACTATCAGAAACAATAAATCCTATTCTTAGAAAAATTGTATCAACAAAAGAAGGAACAGCAGGTTTTGCGAATGTGAAAGGTTATGAAATAGGGGGGAAAACAGGAACTGCTGATCAACCCTCAGAAGGTGGCTATTCTAAAAAAAAAATTAACACCTTTGCTTCAGTTTTTCCAACCTCAGATCCTAAATTTGTATTGGCAGTAATGTTGGATGAACCTAAAGCAAATAGAGAATTTGTTTATCATTATAGAGATGAAAGATATCCTTATAAAGGTAATTGGAGAAATACGGCGGGCTGGACCACTGTCTGGGTTACAGGTCAGATAATAGATAAAATCGGGCCAATTTTAGCCACAAAATATTAAGAGCGTAAATCATGTTGCTTAAAGACTACTTTCCAAATCTTCAAAAAAAATACCATAAGTTAAGTTTTAAAGGAATAGCTTTTAATTCAAAAGAGGTAAAAGAGGGATATATTTTTTTTGCATTTAAAGGAAATAATACAGATGGAAATTTGTTTATAAAAGATGCAGTAAGAAATGGATCAAAAATAATAATTAGCGACAAAATTAAGACAAATCACTGGAAAAATAATATTTTATTTTTAAACAATCATAACCCAAGAAATTTACTAGCTAAATTTAGTTCTAAAATATATAACATAAAACCAAACAACCTTATAGGAGTTACTGGTACAAATGGTAAATCATCTATAGCAAATTTTTATTTTCAAATTCTTACCTATAATAAAATTAAAGTTGCTTCAATTGGAACATTAGGTGTTAATGGTTTAAAAGAAAAAAAAAAATTCCTCAATACTACTTTTGATACAATCCAAATAAATAAAATTTTAAAAAAATTAAAAGAAAAAAAAATTGAAAATGTTATTTTGGAAGCTTCAAGTCATGGATTAAATCAAAGTAGATTAGATGGATTAGAGTTTGATATTGGTATATTTACGAATTTTACACGGGATCATTTAGATTACCACAAGACTTTTAAAAATTATTTTAATTCAAAGTTAATATTATTTAAAAAATTATTAAAAAAAAAATCTTATGCTATTTATGATAATGACCTAAAAATTTCATCGGATTTAAATAAAATAACTAGATTAAATAAAATCAAAAAATTTACATTGGGAAATACTAAATCGAGTTTTGTAGTAATAGATCATCAATTTTTGAAAGATGAACAAAAAATTACATTCAGATTTGATAAAAAGCAATATTCTTTTTCAACTAAATTAATTGGAAGAGTTCAAATTAAAAATTTACTAATGGCAATTATGGCAGCAATGAAAAGCAAAATTCCGTTAGATAAAATTTTAAAAGTTATTCAAAATATAAAGCCAGTAAATGGAAGATTAGAGAAAATTGGAAACCTTTATAATAATGGAATTGTTATTCTAGACTATGCCCATACACCGGATGCTCTGACAACATGTATTCAAAATGTTAAAGAGCAATTTGAATTAAGAAAAATTAAACTAGTATTTGGATGCGGAGGAGAGAGAGATAAGCCCAAAAGAAAAATAATGGGAGCAATTGCAAATAAATATTGTGATAAAATATATTTAACGGATGACAATCCAAGAGGAGAAGATCCAAAAAAAATAAGAAGAGATATAAAGTCTAATATTTCAAAGAACAAAGTATTAGAAATACCATCAAGGGAAAGTGCAATAAAATCAGCAATTTTGGATATTAAATCAAACGAGATAGTTATTATTGCTGGGAAAGGTCATGAAGCATATCAAGAATATTTCACCAAAAAATTCTTTTCAGATAAAAGTTGTATTGAAAAATTCATTAAGATTAAAAATAAATCTTTAAATAAAAATTGGAAATCAAATATAGTTTCAGAGATAACTAAAAAAAAATTAAAAAAGAATACCAATATTAATGAGGCTTCAATTGACTCAAGAAAAGTACAAAAAAATAATATTTTCTTTGGCATAAGAGGAAAAAACTTTGATGGAAATAAATTTGTTAATCAAGCTTTTAAAAATGGAGCCTCTGTTTCAGTTAACGAGAATAAAAAAAAAAATAAATTCAAAAATAATGTATATGTTAAAAACTCATTTAAAACATTTTCAGAAATTGCCAAACTTGTAAGAGTATCATCTAATATTTCATCCATAGCAATTACAGGATCCTCAGGTAAAACTTCTCTAAAGGAGATGCTGGGGCAAATGATGAGTAAAATATTTCAAACATCCTATTCAAAAAAATCATTTAATAATAAATATGGAGTTCCAATTTCTTTATTTAATATAAATAAGATGGATAAAATTGGTATTTTTGAAGTTGGGATGGATAAGAAAGGAGAAATTGATTTTCTAACTAAAAAGATAATGCCGAATGTTGGTGTTATTACTAATATTTCATATGCTCATGTTAAAAACTTTCGAAACTTGAAAGGTATAGCTAACGCTAAATCAGAGATAATTAATAACATGCCTCAACATGGATCAATTATTTTAAATGCAGATGATAATTTTTTTAAATTATTGAAATCTAAATCTAAAAAAAAAAAATTGAGAATAATTTCATTTGGAACTAATAAAAAATCAGACGTGAGTTTGGTAAATATAAAAAGTGGAAAATTTCATTCTGTTATTTACATTAAAAATAATGAAAAAAAACTTAAATTTGTTATAAAAAAAAAATTAGAAAATTATATTTATAATATCTTATCAACTTTAGCAGTTATATCGATATATTTTGATTTAGAAAAATTAGATAAATTTTTCTTTAATGATTATAAATTTCCAGAAGGAAGAGGAGATTTAAGTAAAATTAAGTTAAAAGAAAAAAAAATTAATCTTATTGATGAAAGTTATAATTCTAACCCTTTATCTCTTCAATTTGCTGTGAATAAATTAAATAACTTAAATACTAAATCTAGGAGAAAATTAATGCTATTAGGTGATATGCTGGAACTTGGTAAATATTCTAAAAAACTTCATATAGAGGCTGCCCAGTATATTAATGCTGCGAAAATTGACAAAGTTTATGTATATGGCAACGAGGTTATTGAAACATTTAACAAAATTAAACCACAAAAAAGAGGAAAAATACTAAATTCGAAAAAAGATATCTTAAATTTTATAATAAATGATATTAAGAATGAAGAATATTTAATGATTAAAGGTTCTAACTCCACAGGCTTAAATAAAATAAGTCAAAGCTTAAAAGTAGGCAAAATTAATGCTTTTTAGTCTATTTTCTAATCTAGTTGAAACTTTTAGTTTTCTTAATGTTTTCAAATATTTAACTGTAAGAACTGGCCTCTCAATGTTTACATCGATGATAGTAGTATTTTTAGTTGGAGGCCCACTTATTAATTATTTTTCTTCTCATCAAATTCATGACCCAATTAGAGAAGATGGACCTAGTGAGCATATAGTAAAAAAAATAGGAACACCTACCATGGGAGGTCTAATGATTTTGCTAGGCATTTTTTCAGGTGTAGTTTTATGGGGTGACTTCACGAATCCTTATAATTGGTTCTTGCTTTATATAACAGGCACCTTTGGATTACTTGGAGCTTATGATGACTATCAAAAAATAAAAAAAAATAACTCAAATGGTATAAGTTCAAAAAAAAAAATTACAATTCAAATTATATTAGCATTATGTGGAATTTTGATACTTTATTTTTATAGCGGATCTAATGAACTTCGAAATCTATATTTTCCATTTTTTAAAAACTTAATAATTAATTTAGGATGGTTTTTCATTCCATTCTATTTATTTGTTATTGTAGGATCATCAAATGCAGTTAATTTAACTGATGGACTAGACGGTTTAGCTACAGTGCCAGTAATATTAGTTGCAGCATGTTTTGCTTTTATAAGTTATGTAACAGGAAATACAGTTTTTTCAGGTTATTTACAAATTACATATATTGAGGGAGTAGGAGAAGCATCAATTTTTTGTGGGGCAATAATAGGATCTTGTTTAGGTTTTTTATGGTTTAATGCACCACCAGCTAAGATATTTATGGGTGATACAGGTTCCTTAGCATTAGGAGGGTCTTTGGGGGCGGTTGGTATTATAACTAAACATGAAATCGTTCTTGCGATTACGGGGGGGCTATTTGTATTAGAAGCCGTTTCAGTGATTGCTCAGGTAATATCATTCAAACTTACTGGCAAAAGAATATTTAAAATGGCACCGATACATCACCATTTTGAAAAAAAGGGCTGGCCAGAGTCTACTGTAGTTATTAGATTTTGGATTATCTCAATCATCTTAGCAATGATAGGTCTAGCAACATTAAAACTAAGATAATGAATGAAAAACATATTAATTTTATAAATAAAAAAATTTTAATTTATGGTTTTGGTAAGTCTGGTATTTCTTGTTTTAATTTTTTAAAAAAAAATAATATCTGCAGAATTTTTGATGATAACAAAAAAAATATCCCAGCTAAGTTCAAAAAAAAGTTAATAAATATTATAAAATTACCATCTGTTGATTTTGATTTTATTGTTTTGAGTCCAGGGATAGACATTAGGAAATGTAAAATATCTAATTTTTTGAAAAGAAATAGGACTAAAATTATTACCGAACTTGATATATTTGCAATTAGTTATCCAAATATAAATAAAATCACAATTACTGGAACAAATGGTAAATCGACTACTTCGAAACTGCTATATGAGGTTCTTAAAAATAATAAAAAGGACGTAAGGCTAACCGGTAATATTGGATATCCAATACTAATGGAAAAAAAAATTAAAAATAGTACAATTTTTGTAATTGAAGCATCTTCTTATCAACTTGATTATAGCAAATATTTTAGGTCTAAGTATTCAATTGTACTTAATTTAAGTCGAGATCATTTAGAAAGACATGGATCTTTCAAAAATTATGCCGAGGCAAAATTTAAAATAATAAAATCGCAATGCAGCAAAGATTTTGCTTTTATAGAAAAAGAAAATGATTTTTTAAATAAATTAATTAAAAATAATCAAATTAAATCCAAAATAATAAAAATTGATTATTTAAAAAATCAAAAATACTTTAAAAAAATAGATAATATTTATTTTAATAATTCTAGTAACAAAAAAAACCTTAGCTTCGTTTTTAGTATCGCTAAAGTGTTAAAACTTAATTTAAAAACAGTTATTAATACTGCAAATAAATTTAGAGGTTTGGATTTTAGACAACAAATAATCTATAATTCAAAAAAATTATTAATTATTAACGACTCAAAATCTACCAGTTTTTCATCAACAGTCCCATTACTTGAAAGTTATCAAAATATCTATTGGATATTAGGAGGACTTGCTAAAAAAGGAGATAAATTTACATTAAATAAAAAATATATTTCAAATATTAAAGCTTATGTTTATGGAAAAGATAGAAATTTTTTTATTAACTCACTTCCAAATCAAATTTCTTGTGTGTCCTCAGCGGCACTTAAAAAGATAATGAAAAATTTAAATAATGATATTAAAAAAGATAATACAAAAAAGGTAATTCTTTTTAGTCCATGTGCTGCTTCTTTCGATCAATTCGAAAACTTTGAAGATAGGGGAAATTTTTTTAATAACATTATAATACTTATGCTAAAAAAAATTAGAATATGAATAAATATTTAGATACTTTTTACGACTGGTGGAAAAATATAGATAAATTTTTATTATTCTTAACATTAGGTTTATTTTTATTAGGTCTTTTCTTTTCTTTAGTTTCTACTTCTCTGATAGCATCTGACAAATTAGATACAAAATCATATTATTTCTTTTTTAAACATTCTGCTTACATAATTTTAGCAATAGCAATTTTAATTATATTCTCATTTATAAATCAAAAATTTTTAACAAAACTCTCATTGATTTTGTTCTTCGTTGCATTTCTAAGTTTACTGCTAGTTCCTTTTCTAGGGATTGAGGTTAAGGGATCAAAAAGATGGCTAGATTTGTTATTTTTACCTAGGTTTCAGCCTGTTGAGATTATTAAACCATTTTTTATTGTATCATTATCTTTAATGTTAACTATTCCAAACAGAAAATTATATTTTAAATACTTGTTAAGCTCTTTATTCATACTTCCAATATTAATGCTGCTTATATATCAACCTGATATTGGACAAACTCTGTTGATATCAATGGTTTGGTTAGCCTTAATATTTGTATCAGGGATTAACATTTTTATTTTTTTTATGTTTTTTCTCTTTGCTGGCTCAACTGTAGGCTATTTAATTATATTTGTTCCAAAATTTGAATATATAAAAATTAGACTTTTTGCTTTTTTAGACTCAAGTTCGGGCAATAACTACCAAGCTGAAAAGGCAAGTGATGCAATAATAAATGGTGGTTTTTTTGGAAAAGGTATCGGAGAAGGCACCCTTAATTCAAGAGTCCCTGAGGCACATACAGATTATATAGTCTCAGTTATATCAGAAGAATTTGGAGCAATTATGGTCATTGGAATATTATTTTTATATTTAATTTTTTCATACAGGGTAATTCAAAAAATTAATTTTGCAAATGAAGATTTATCAAAACTAATTTTAAGTGGATGTATATCTTTAATTTTGATACAAACATTTATTCACGTTGGTGTTAATATAAGAATACTCCCAACTACAGGAATGACCTTACCTTTCTTAAGTTATGGTGGGTCATCTATAGTTAGCACAGCAATTTTATCAGGACTAATTTTAAATTTAACAAAAAGAAAATTGGATTAAATTTATGAAAAAAATTCTTATTACAACAGGTGGTTCAGGTGGACATGTAATACCATCTTTAAGTATATATGATGCCTTAAAAGATGATTATGAAATACAGATTTCTACAGATTTAAGAGGATCGAAATATATCAATAATAAGAATTATAATTATTCATTAATAGATGTGCCAAATTTATTCTCAAATTTATTATTGTTCCCATACAATTTAATAAGATTTTGTGTTTCAATAGTTAAATCTTACAAATACTTAAAATTAAATAATTTTAATATACTCATAAGCACTGGCGGATATATGTCACTACCTTTATGTCTAGCTTCAAATTTATTGAATATAAAAATTTATATTTTTGAACCAAATTCTGTTTTAGGAAGAGCAAACAAATTAATGCTTGGTTTTGCAGAAAAAATTATTTGCTATGATGAAAATTTAAAAGGTATTTCAAAAAAACTTCTACATAAGATTTATTTAGTAAAACCATTGCTTAGAAAAGAAATCTATAAATATCAAAAAAACCAAAAGACTAAATTTGCAGAAAAAAAAAAATTATTAATTATTGGAGGAAGTCAGGGTGCAAAGTTCTTCGATGAATTTATTACTAAAATTATAATTAGACTTTCAAAAACACACAAAATACAGGTTTTACAGCAGGTAATTAATCTAAATTCAAAAGAAAATATCAAAGAATTCTATCAAAAAAACCATATAGAGCATGAATTATTTGATTTTGATGATAAATTATTAACTAAAGTTGTTAATTATGATCTAGCAATTACACGGTCTGGTGCATCTACAATTTCCGAATTAGGTTATTTAAATATTCCATTTGTCGCAATACCATTTCCATATGCTAAAGATGATCATCAATATTATAATGCAGAATTTTATGAAAAAAAAAAATCTTGTTGGCTAATAATGCAAAAGGATACTGACGAAGAAAGTTTTAAAGATTTAATGATAAAAATATTTGTTGATGAAAATGAATATTCTTCAAAAAAAAATAATTTAATTCAACTGAATAAAGAAAACACCTGGGAAAAAAATAAATCTAAACTAATTGAGCTTTTAAATGAAAATTGATTTAGGAAAAAATGAACTTATTCATTTTGTTGGTATAGGAGGAATAGGTATGAGTGGTCTAGCTTTAATAATGAATGGTTTAGGTTACAAAGTTCAAGGCAGTGATATTATTGAAAATCGAAATATTGAAAGATTAAAAAAAAAAAAAATAAGAATATTTTTAAATCATAAAAAAGAGAATATAAAAAAAACAACTGTTATGGTGATTTCCTCGGCAATTAAAAAAAATAACCCAGAATTAGTTGAGGCTATCAAAAAAAAATTACCAGTTTATACAAGGGGAGATATGTTAGGTCATATTGTATCTTTCATGAGAAATGTTGTCATAACTGGTTCACATGGAAAAACAACTACAACATCATTAGTATCTAGTATTTTTACAGTAGGTAACCTAGATCCAACTATAATTAATGGTGGTGTATTAAACTCATTTGGAAACTCAGCAAAATTGGGTAAAAGTAACTGGTGTGTAACGGAGTCTGATGAATCAGACGGTAGCTTTTTAAAAATACCCTTTACATACTCTATAGCTACAAATATTGATTATGAACATTTAGATTTTTATAAAAATATAAATAACTTAAAAAAAAGTTTTCATAAATTTATAGAAAAAATACCATCTGTAGGTAAAGGCTTTCTTTGTAATGATGATCAAAATCTTAAAAAAGTTTTAGAAAAATCAACAAACAAAAATTTTTATACATATGGTAAAAGTAAAAATTCAAATTTCCAAATAATAAATATAAAGCAAACAACAAATTTTTCTTATTTCGATATTAAAATCAATATACCAAGTAAAAAAAAAATAATTAAAGGAATCAAGCTTCCAATGATTGGAACTCACAATATTCAAAATGCAACTGCTGCAGCTTCATTAGCATTTACAATTGGACTGCCTGAAAAATATATCAAACTTGGACTTTACAATTTTAAAGGAGTTCAGAGAAGGTTTTCTCATTTATTCAATCACAACAACACAAGTTTTTATGATGATTATGCTCACCATCCAACAGAAATTAGTTCAGTGTTAAATGGTGTCAAAAATGTCCACAAAAATAAAGAGATTGTTTGTATTTTTCAACCTCATAGAATTTCAAGAGTAATAAATCTTAAAAAAGAATTTTCTAAATGTTTTAAAAAGGCAGATACGGTTTTATTATGTCCAATTTACACAGCTAATGAAAAACTAAGGCTTAATTTTACATATCATTCCTTTGCAAAACTAATAATTAAAAATTCTAATGTTAAACTTATACAGGTCAATAACGAATCACAATTACGAAGTTTTATAAGGCATAATGCATTTGGTAAAAAAATTTACATAGGTATGGGCGCAGGATCAATAACAAGTTGGATGAAAAATTTAAAAAATATTTTTTAATGAAAATTGAGGATATAAAAAAATCAACATTATCAATAGATGGAGACATTTTTTTTAATCAGAGTATTAAAAATCTTAATTGGTTTAATATTGGTGGAAAAACTAAAATTTTCTTTAAACCAAACTCTCTTAAAGGTTTAATAAAATACCTTAAAATTTATGCCAGAAGAGGTAAAATATTTATTTTAGGGAATGGTTCAAATGTATTATTTGATGATAACACATACCAAGGTACAGTAATAAAGTTAGGTAAAAGTTTTTCAAATGTAACTTTGCTTGATAATGAAACAATCATTGCTGGAACTGCTGCCTCGCAAAAAAAAGTTTCAGAATTTGCAAAGGACAATGACATTTCTGGATTAGAGTTTATGTCATGTATTCCAGGTTCAATAGGAGGTGGTATTAGAATGAACTCAGGATGTTTTAAAAAAGAATTTAAAGATATACTTATTTCTATTCAATTAGTTGATTTTAATGGTTTAGTAAGAAGTATCCCTGCAAATAAAATTAACTTTAATTATAGATCAATAGAAATGCCTAAAGATTTAATATTTTTGAGCGCTACTTTCAAAGGAAAAGCAAAAAATAGCGAAGAAATAAATAATTATATGAATAAGCTAAATACAATTAAAAATATGGCTCAACCTACTAAAATTAAAACTAGTGGTAGTACTTTTAAAAATCCAATTAATCAAACTGATAAAAAGGTTTGGGAATTAATCAGATCAAGTGTTCCTGATGAAGCAAGCTATGGGGATGCAGTTATCTCTAAAAAACATGCTAATTTTTTTGTAAATAAAAAAAATGCAAAATCTGTAGATATGAAATCTTTAATTAATTTTGTTAAAAAGAGAGTTAAAGACCATACAGGTGTAAAATTAGAATTAGAAATTGTGTTGGTTGAATAGTGAACAAAATTTTAATTTTAGCAGGAGGGTATTCTAATGAAAGAGAGATCAGCTTAATAACAGCTAAAAGTGTTGTGAAAGAACTAAAAAAGAATAGAAAATATAAATTATTATTAATTGAGCCAGACGGAAATTTTGTAAAAAAATTAAGAAAATTTGCACCAAATCTAGTTTTAAACCTTTTGCATGGAAGGTATGGAGAGGATGGTTACATTCAATCAATTCTCGAGTCCGAAAAAATAAAATATACTCATTCTGGTGTTATATCATCATCATTGGCAATTGATAAAGAAATATCAAAAAGAATATTTATTAAGAATAATATTTTGACTCCTCTCTATTTTAAATTTTCCTTTAAAAATAATTTTGATATTAAAAATATAATAAAAAAAATTGATAAAAATTTACGTTTTCCTGTTGTTCTTAAACCAATAAATGAGGGGTCCAGTGTTGGAGTGTATATTTCGAATAGAAAAAATTTTAATAAGAATCTCAAGAAACTTGAAAAATTTAAAGAAATCTTAATTGAGAAATATATACCTGGAAGAGAAATTCAAGCTGCAATATTAGGTAATAAGAAATTAGGCATAATAGAATTAAAACCTAAGAGAAAGTTTTATGATTACAAAGCTAAGTATAGTGCAAACGCTAAGACAGAACATATTATACCAGTAAATTTAAGTAAAAAAAATTTCAATAAAGTGAATTCAATAGCTTTGAAAGCCCATAAAATATTAAAATGTAGGGGTGTATCAAGGTCTGACTTTAGATTTTACAAAAATAAGTTTTATTTATTAGAGCTAAATACTCAACCAGGAATGACTTCTCTTTCTTTGGTGCCAGAAATTGCAAGATATAAAAAAATTAGTTTTATACAACTTATAGAAGAAATTATTAATGATGCATCAATCAATAAATAAAAACAAATTATATCTTTATTTATTTTTTTTAATTTTTCTAAGTTCTATTTTCAATTTTCAAATTTTAGAAAATTATAAAGACAATTTTAGTATAAAAAAAATTAATATTAACGGACTTTCTTTACACGAAAAAAAAATAGTAGAGGACGAACTAAATAATTTAAAAAATAAGAATATTTTTAAGTTAGATAAAAAAATAATTTTAGAAAAATTAAATAAATTTAACTTTTTAGAAAAAATATATGTAAAGAAAGCTATGCCGTCCTCAATAAATATTAATTTACAAAAAACTAATATACTTGGAAAAACTTTGAGGAACGGAAAAAGTTTTTATATTGGTCAAAATGGAAAATTTATAAATTCTGATCAATTACTGGAAAAAAATATAACTGCTTCAGTATTTGGGGATTTTAATATTAGTGACTTTTTAATTTTACAAGAAATTTTAAAAAATTTACAAGTAGAAAACAAAAAAATAGAAAAGTATTTTTACTATAAAAATAAAAGATGGGACATATTATTCTTTAACGGTCTTACATTGAAGTTGCCACCGAAAAATATTGAAAAGTCAGTTAGAATTTATAAACAATTATTTGACAGTGATAATTTAGTGAACAAAAAAATTGTTGATCTTAGAGTGAATAATCAAATTATATTAACAAATAATAATGAGTGATTTTGAAACTATAATAGATTTTGGCTCTCAAAATTTGAGATTAGGTGCATTTGATCTAATTTCAAAAAATATTTACTCCTCAGAACAAAAAATTGTCGATAATGCAGAAAATTCTTTAGATATTTTAATTAAAGATGCCGAAAAACATTTATCGACACACATAGATAATGTTGTGGTTCTTTATGACTCTCCAAAATTTTATGTACTAGATTTATGTATTAAAAAGATATTTGATTATGCCGTACCAATAGAAAAAATATATGGTAGCTTAATTGAAGAAGCTCATTTTTTTGTTTCACAAAATAATTTTAAAGACCAAATTATCCATACTGTAATAAATAATATAATTGTAGATAAAGATAAAAAGGTAGATAAAATTACCGATAACTTTAAAATAAAATCATTAATCTTAGAATTAAAATTTATCTGTTTAAGTAAAATTATTGTAAATGATATATCTAACAAATTTAAAAAAAATAATCTTAAAATATTAAATCTATATTGTTCAAGTTATGTAAAAACTACATATTTTAAAAGAAAATTTGATAAAAAAGACCATGTCATTTTTTTAGATATAGGTTTTGAAAGAACAAGTGGGTTTATATTTAATAATGATAAATTAGATTTTTTTAAATCAATACCCTTGGGTGGTAACAATATTACTAAAGATATTTCTAAAGTTTTAAAACTTAACATGGATTATTCAGAAGGTTTGAAAATTCAATTTTATAATGACGAAATTGATAATTCTTCTAATAAGAATAATATAAACAAAATTAATCCTTATATTGAGATTTTAGAAAAAAAAATATCTATTGATTTATTAAAACAAATTATTGAGGCAAGAATAGATGAAATAATGGAACTAGTAGTTTTTAAAAGCAATTATATTAAAAATTTAAATACTATAAAAAAAACAAAATTATTTATAGCTGGAGGTGGATCTCAACTATTTTCCAGTAGTTATAGAATTGATACTAGTAATTTAATTTCAGAATTAACAATAATTAATGAAAATAAATTAAATATTTTTGAAATAGGCATTAACTATCATAAAAGTGATGAAAGTTTCCTCAGTAAAACAAAGAAAAAGCCCAGGAAAATAGGTTTTTTTGAAGCATTTTTTAATCTGTTTTCTAAATAATTGTATTTTCTTGTAATATTACTTGAATATTAAATTTTCTTTTTTTTAATATATTCTATTGATGTCCGTGTTATCTCAATCCACTATAGCTAATAAAATATCTTTTTCAGGAGTAGGTATTCATACTGGAAAAAAGGTAAATATGAATGTTTTACCTTCCACTCCAAATTCTGGTATAATTTTTAAAAGAATAGACCTAAAACATAATAATATTATAATTCCTAATTTTCAAAATGTAAGCGAAGCCACACTTTGTACAACTGTATCAAATGAGTTTGGTGTTAAAGTATCTACAATAGAACATCTAATGGCAGCATTTTTAGGGCTAGGGATAGATAATGCAACAGTGGAAATTGACTCTAAAGAGGTACCAATTCTTGATGGATCTGCAAAAGATTTTGTAAAAATTTTGAAACAAACTGGTCTAAAAAAAAGTGATGTTCCAATAAAATTAATAAAAATAAATAATCATATCGAGATAGAAGAAGATGATAAATATATTTCATTAGATAAATCAAACACAACGATGGAAATAGAATTTGAGATAAACTATAAAAATCAATTTATTAAAAAGCAAAAAAATAAGATAAATGTATTAGAAGATAATTTAGAAGATATTTTTAATTCCAGAACTTTCTGTCTTTATGAAGATATAGAAAAACTTAAAAAAATAGGTTTAGGAAAAGGAGGTTCTCTTGAAAATGCCATTGTTATTAAAGATGAAAAGATACTTAATAAGAATGGGTTAAGAAATAAAAATGAGTTTGTAAATCATAAAATTCTTGATTGTATGGGAGATCTCTATTTGGTGGGATATAGAATAATTGGTTCCCTTAAATGTAGATATGGTGGCCATAGTTTAACAAATAAGTTGCTAAGAAAAGTATTTAGCGACAACAACAACTATTCACTAATTGAAATTAAAGGAAAAAATCTACCCCACTCATTAATAAATAATCGTCAAAATTTAAAATCAATAGCATAAAAATTAGAATTTTAAAAAAATTTCTGGTAAAATTTTCATATGAGATTTTGCAATTTTTTATTATATTTTTTTATTTTAATAGGCTTAATTTCTTGCTCTGAGAAAAAAGAAAAAATTTCATTAATTAAAGAAGATAATTTAGAAATGCAGATGATCGAGGCTTATAATGAGGGTATTAAAGAATTTAATAGAGGAGACATTTTTTTTGCTGCTAAAAAATTTAATGAGGTTGAACTTTTGTACCCACAATCTATATGGGCTCCAAGATCAATTTTAATGTCTGCATATGGGTACTATTCTCAGTTATATTTCACAGATGCAATTTTTGAATTAGAAAGGTTTTTAGATAAATATAAAAACCACCCTGATACTGATTATGCATATTATTTGATTGCAATTTGTCACTATAATTTAATAGTCAATGAAAAAAAGGACTTAGGTGAGATTATTAAATCCAGAGAGTATTTCACACTAATTATACAAAAGTTTCCAGATACTGAATATGCAGAAGATGCCAAGTTCAAACTTGAATTAATAACAGAAGTTCTTGCAGCAAAAGAAATGTATTTAGCAAATTATTATATGGAAAGAGAAAAGTGGATACCTGCAATGAATAGATACAAAACTATCGTTAGAGATTATGATACAACTATTTATATAGAGGAGGCATTACACAGGCTTGTTGAGTTAAATTATAAGTTAGGTATTATAGATGAAGCAAAAAAATATACAGCAGTTCTAGGGTATAATTATCAATCTAGTGATTGGTATGAAAAATCTTATAAAATTTTGAGAGATAATTATGAAAAACCTAAAATCCAACAGGATTTAAAAAAACAAAAATCCTTACTAAAAAGATTTAAAAACCTACTTCAATAATCTGAACTAATGAAAGAAGCTGAAATAAAAAATATCTACAAAAAAAAAATTAATGAACTAAAAAAACATAATAAATTCTATTTTGAAAATAGTAACCCTGAAATATCAGATAAAGAGTATGATGAAATTAAAAAAGAAATCTTAAATTTAGAAAAAAGATTCTCATATCTGAAAAATAATTCTTCTCCATCAATATCTTTAGGATTTACACCCTCTAAAAAATTTATCAAATCAACTCATAGGGTAAAAATGTTATCATTATCCAATGCTTTTGATATTGAAGACTTAAAAAACTTTGAGAAAAAAATATTTAATTACTTAAATGAGAAAATTGAAGTAGAATATAGTGTCGAGCCGAAAATAGATGGAATTTCAGCATCCCTAACCTATAAAGACAGTGTTTTAGTTTTAGGAGCATCTAGGGGTGATGGTTCTACTGGTGAAGTTATAACTGAAAATTTAAAAACTATTAAAGATATACCTCAAAAAATAAAAAGTAAGGATTTTCCGAAAGATATTGATATTAGAGGTGAGGTATTTATTAAAAAACAAGATTTTAATAGATTAAAAAATGATTTTGCTAATCCTAGAAATGCGGCTTCAGGATCCTTAAGACAAAAAAATCCAGAAGAAACTAAAAAGATTCCACTTAATTTCGTTGCCTATACTTATGGTTACTTCAAAAATGATAAAATAAAAAAACAATCTGAATTTTTGAATCTTTTACAAAAATGGGGATTTAAAATAAATGAACATAATAAAGTTTTAAGTAAAATTAAAGATTTAAAAAATTTTCATGAAAAATTTGAAAAAGACAGGTTTAATCTTGAATATGATGTTGATGGTCTAGTTTATAAAATAAATAATCTTGAACTTCAAAAAAGGTTAGGTTTTACTGCTAATTCCCCAAGGTGGGCCATAGCACATAAGTTCTCTGCTGATAGCGCCTATTCTAAAATTACAGACATAAATATCCAGGTTGGTAGAACAGGTGCACTAACCCCAGTAGCAAGAATAAACCCAGTAAACATTGGGGGTGTAGTAGTTTCTAACGCAACACTTCACAATGAAGATGAAATAATTAGAAAAGATATAAGAATTGGTGATACTGTAAAAATAGAGAGAGCAGGAGATGTGATACCTCACGTTATACTTGTAGATTTAAAAAAAAGGGATAAAAAACTTAAAAAATTTGTTTTTCCCAATAATTGTCCTTCTTGCGGTTCAGAAACAATTAAAGAATTTAATAAAACAACAAAAAAACATGATGCTGTAAGAAGATGTACAAATGAAGGTTATGAATGTGAAAAAATTGCAATTGAAAAAATTAAACATTTTATATCAAAAGATGCGATGAATATTGACGGTCTTGGAAAAAAAGTTGTTGAAAATTTTTGGGATCTCAATTTAATAAGATTTCCACAAGATATTTACAATTTAGATTATAATAAAATATCAAATTTAGAAGGATGGGGAGATCTATCGGTTTCAAACTTAAAATACTCTATAGATCAATCAAAAAAAGTTTCTTTGGATAAATTTTTGTATGCTATTGGGATAAGACATATTGGAATTGAAAATGCAAAACTTTTGGCAGAACATGTAAAGTCTATAAAAAATTTTATAATTTTAGTAAATAAGAAAAAATTGAATGAATTTTTAGACATAGATGGAATTGGCGAAACTCAAATAAATTCCCTGAAAACTTTTTTTGAAAATAAGTCAAATTATAAAATAATCGAGAAGTTATCTTCCATTTTAAATATTTCTGATCTCAAATTAAATAAAGATGGTAAACTTCTAAATAATACATTTATGTTCACTGGAAAATTATCAAATATGAGTCGAGCTGAAGCAAAATCTTTAATTGAAGAGAATTCAGGGTCTGTTGTAAGCTCAATTAATAAAAAATTAAAGTACTTAATTATTGGGGACAAGCCAACAACACGAAAAGTTCAACAAGCTAAAGAATTAGGAATAAAAATATTATCTCAAAAAGAGTGGATTAGTTTATTAGATTAGGCTTGCTAACCACGTTTTTTCATTTTTATTTAAAAATGGTGAAATATTATTATAAACTTCAAAGTGATATTTAAATAAATAATCCTTTTCCTTTTTATTAAGCATTTTAAGATTAATTAGATCAGTATCGATTGGCGCCATTGTTAAATTTTTAAAAAAAAGTTTAGATTTAACCTTTTTTATGAAAACCAAATTTTCAATTCTTATTCCAAAATCATTTTTTTTGTAAAAACCAGGTTCATTGCTTAAAATCATTCCCTCTTTAAGCTGTACATAATTATTTTTTGATATTCCTTGTGGTCCTTCATGCACATTAAGAAATGCTCCAACTCCATGACCTGTACCGTGACGATAATCAAGGCCAATAGAATTAAGACTTTTTCTTGCTAATTTATCAATATTATGGCCATTCTTCTCTTTTTTTATATTTGATAAAGCAACCGCAATATGACCTTTCAAAACTCTTGTAAATAAATCTTTTACTTTATTTGAAACTTTAGAAAAACTTACAGTTCTTGTTACATCTGTAGTTCCCCATTTATATTGACCACCTGAGTCGAGTAATAGTAAATCATCTTTTTTTAACTTTCTGTTTGAAAATTTATCAGATCTATAATGAATCACTGCCCCATTTGGTCCAGATCCAGCAATTGTATCAAAGCTTGGGTATAAATAATTTTTACTACTTTTTCTAAAATTCTCTATTTTCTTCTCAATTTTTTTCTCTGTAAGGTTATTTATATTAAGATTTTTAATCCAATATAAAAATTTAGTTAAAGCAACGCCATCTTCAATATGTGCATTTACCATATTTTTAATTTCAGTTCTATTTTTTAAAGATTTTAAAGCATAAAGAGAATCCTCGTTATCAACAATTTTAAATTTATAACTAATTAGGCTTTCTTCAAATACAGAACAAGTTTTACTATCAATACAAAAATTTCCATTCTTGAGTCCTATTAAGCATTTTAAAATATTATCTTCATTTAAAAAATGTATTTTTAATTTTTTATGACTTAACTTTATTTTTTTTATTTTATCTTTACTTGAAAAAAAATAAATTTTTCTATCTTTTGTTAATATCATTTTACAATTTGCAATTGGAGAATTAGGGAGATCTTTTCCTCTTATATTAAGAAGCCAGCAAATATTTTCACCTGCGCTTATGAAATTATAATCAATTTTCTTTTTTTTCATTATTTTAATTAATCGATTTATTTTACTTGTTACACTTTCACCTGCTATAGCTGTTTTGAGACTAAAGAAAGGATTACTATTTTTGTTATTAGTTTTTTTTTGAAATTTTATGTTTAAAGGAACTAATGAGTATTCAATCCCAAAATATTTATTTAGAGTTTCCCAAGTAAAAAGATCTGGATCAAACCCAATTTTAATTTTTTTCTTCAAAATATCTTTTGGCCACACATAAGGAATTTCACAAATTTTATAATTTTTACCAGCCTCTTTTTCTGCTTGAATAGTATATCTTCCATCAACAAATAAATATTTTTTATTTTTTAAGAAAATAGCAAAACCTGCAGACCCAGAAAAATTTGTAATTGATTTAAGATTATTTATTTTAGAATATTCGGTGAAATAGTTATCATTTTTTGGTAAAATATATCCATCTAAATTATTAGATAAAATAATATTATTTATTTCTAAACTCATTTTAATTTTTTTTGATAACGGATCCAACCAGGACTTCTAATTTCACTATCAGTATCAAAATCTATATCCTGGTTGAATTCGAAATCTTCCTCTTTTTCATCTATAAAATTATTATTTTTTTTAATATATTCATCTGGTAGTTCATCTACAAACCTTGAAGCCATACTGTCAATCCAATCTCCTTGATAGAACCTGTTCATAGAAAATGATATTTTTGCGAGTTTTTTTGCTCTAGTAATTGCAACATAAGCTAATCTTCTTTCTTCCTCTAATCCACTTTCACCTTTTTCCTCAATACTTTTCTGATGGGGAAATAAACCTTCCTCCCACCCTGGTAAGAATACGACATCAAATTCCAGTCCTTTAGAAGCGTGTATTGTCATTAAATTAACTTTTTCACTCTGCCAATCTTGATCAAGTGATGTTGCAAGAGCAACATGCTCTAAAAAACTTTCCAAATTATCAAATTCTTTCATTGCACTTAACAGTTCTTTTATATTTTCTAATCTATTTTCATTTTCTAAGTCTTTCTTATTTTTAAGCATTTCACTATATCCAGACTCATCAAGGATTATTTGTAATAATTTATTATGATTCACTTTATTCTTTAAATCACTTCTCCATTTGGCTAAAAGATTTAGCAGAGAATTTAAACCTAATTTTGTTTTAGGTTTAATTTTGTTCTGTTCAATTAAATGTTTTGAAGCAACTTCTAGTGAGCATTTATTTAATTTGGCAAAATTATTAATAGCTTTTACCGTTGTATCCCCAATAGATCTTTTTGGTACATTTAAAATTCTCTCAAAAGCTAAGTCATCTTGAGGTTGAAAAACTGTTTTTAAGTATGCAACACAATCTTTTACTTCTGCTCTTTCATAAAATTTAATTCCACCGATAATTCTGTATGGAACACCAATTTTTAAAAACCTTTCTTCAAATTCTCTAGTCTGAAAAATAGCTCTAACAAGAATTGCAACTTCATTTAAAGAAAATCTATTTTTGAAATCTTCAATATTAGAACCTATTTCAGTTGCTTCATCTTTTACATTTCTAAAACAGTTTAATGTTACAAACTCCCCATCTTCTTGATCTGTAAAGAGTTTTTTTCCAACTCTATTTTGATTATTTTTAATAATATTAGATGCAACATTTAAAATATTTTGAGTTGATCTATAATTTTTTTCTAATCTTATTATTTTGGTATTTTCGTAAACATTTTCAAATTGAAGAAAATTCTTAATTTCTGCTCCTCTCCAACTATATATTGACTGATCATCATCTCCAACACAGCAAATATTTTGATTATGTTCTGCTAAGTATTTTAGCCATTCACTTTGAATAAAGTTTGTATCTTGATATTCATCGACTAAAATATATTTAAACTTTTTAGAATACATTTTTGATATATCACTATGTCTTTCAAAAATTTTAACAGTATGAAGTATTAAGTCACTAAAATCAGTAGCGTTTAAGTCTATTAATTTTTGTTGATAAATTTTGTAGACTCCTAAGAAGCTTTTTTCTAATATGTCTTTACGCTTGAGTACAACTTCGTCAGGGTAAAAGCCTTTATTCTTCCATTTATCAATTACTGCCAAAATATATCTTGGAGATATTTTTTTTGTATCTATGTTCTCAGATTTACAGATATTTTTTATTAATCTTACTTGGTCGTCTTGATCAATAATTGAAAAGTTTGATTTTAACCCAGCCGCTTCTGCATGTTTTCTCAATATTTTTGCACTAATTGAGTGAAATGTCCCTAACCATGGAAGACCAGTCGCTTCTTTTCTTAAGAATTTAGACACTCTTAGTTGCATTTCTTTTGCTGCTTTATTTGTAAATGTCACTGCCAAGACTTGATTAGGAAATGCCTTATGTTGCTTAACAATATGAGCAATTCTAGCTGTAAGAACCCTTGTTTTTCCGGACCCGGCTCCAGCAACAATCAACAGAGGTCCGTTTAAATGTAAAACTGCCTCTTCCTGATTTTTATTAAGATTTGTTAAATAATCTAAATTCATCATTTATTTTTTTTTAATTTAGGCGATATTAAATTAATGAATAAAATTAAGAAACTACCAATATTAATTAAAGGGATTTTCTTATTAATAGCATTGTTTTTTACTTTTGGCATTTATTTATCAATACCAGTTTTATTTAATTATAAAAGCATAGAAAACATCATTGAAAGTAAGTTTTATTCTGATTTTGATATTAACCTAAATATAAATGGTGACATAAAGTATCAATTACTTCCAAAACCTCATTTATTAATTAGCGATTCATCATTATTGATAAATGAAAATAATGATGAAGACATGTTGGTAGATATTAAGAATCTTAAGATATTTTTGTTATCTAATAGTTTATATCCAAAATCTAAAATTAATTTTGAAAAATTTGAGATACAAAGTACTAATTTTTTATTAACACGAAAAGAATATAATATTTTAAGAAATTATTTTAATACTAGTAAAAGTAAACCATTTTATATAAAAAAAAGTAAAGTATTCATCATAGATGATAATGATGAAACCTTAATTATATCTCCAATAGAGAAAATTAATTTTACTACTTCTAAACTAGACAATTTCAAAAAATTAAATATCAAAGGAAAATTGTTCGATTTAAATTTTAAATCGTTATGGAAAAAAAAATATAATTCACAAATGAATTCACAATTAGAAGTAAATTTTGAAGATCCTAATATTATATTAAAAAATCAATTAAATTATAATAATAGTGAAGACTTAAAAGGATCAGCAATTATAAATTTCTTAAATCAAAATATTGAAGTAAATTATAAGCTTAAAAATAATTTAATTAGTTTAAATTCACCTGATAATAATAACAACATTAAAATTGACACGAAAATAGAACTATCACCATTTTATCTCAATTCGAATATTACATTGAACAAACAAAATTTAAATTTTTTGGTTGATGAATTAATATTTTCTATTTTGAATTTAAATCCTGATTTATTAGGTAATTTTAATGGAGATATCAAATTCCTTTTAACTAATATTGAGCATGAACTTATAAGAAATGGCAGTGTAAGTTTAAATATAAGCCAAAAAACTATCAATTTAACGGATGTTTTATTGAATATTGGTGATATTGGGTCAATTAAAACTCAAATAAAATATAGTGAGGAAAATGGTGATACAATATTAAGTTCATCAAATTCTTTATCAATAAAAAATAAAAATCAGTTTGCTAAAAAATTTCAGGTAAAATTAGATAAAGTTAAGAATATTAATGTGATCAATTTTAAAATTGAAAAAAATATTAATACTGGATTAGTATCTATATTTGATATTAAAATTAATCAAGATGTTAAGTATGTCAAAAAAAATGGTAAATCTAAATATAATATTAGAAATTCACAAGAGCTTAAATCTTTAGTTAAAAATATAATTAATAGTTAGTCTGGTTTTATCATTTTATTAGGATCAACAATTTTATTATATTCTCTATCATTTATTAACCCTGATTTTAGTGCTTCAGCTTTTAGAGTAGTTTTATTTTTTAATGCATTCTTAGCAATCTTTGCAGCATTATCATAGCCAATCCTTGGAGATAAGGCAGTTACCAGCATTAAAGAGTTATCCAACAAGTGTTTAATTCTATTTTTGTCAGCTTTCAGTCCAGCGATACAATATTTTGCAAAGCTTTTTGTACTATCTGAGAGAATTTGGATTGATTGAAGTACATTATGAATTATTAAAGGTTTGAAAACATTAAGTTCAAAGTGACCATGTGAACCAGCCATTGTAATTCCATTATGGTTACCAATTACTTTCACACATACCATTGTCACAGCCTCACATTGAGTTGGATTTACTTTACCAGGCATAATTGATGATCCAGGTTCATTCTCTGGCAATATCAACTCTCCATATCCAGCTCTCGGTCCAGAACCTAAAAATCTAATATCATTTGCTATTTTCATTAAACATACTGCAGTTGTATTTAATGTACCTGAATAATTTACTATTACATCATGAGCAGCAAGTGCAGCAAACTTATTTTTAGCTGGCTTAAAAGGTAACTTAGTTATTTTTTTTATTTCATTTACTATTTTCTTATCAAAATTTTTTTTGGTATTAATACCTGTACCTACCGCTGTGCCACCTTGTGCTAAATAATAAACTTCATTTAGTGAAACTTTAATTCTTTTAATGCATTCTTCTAATTGAGATTGGTAGCCAGAGAATTCTTGACCTAATGATATAGGAGTTGCATCTTGTAAATGCGTTCTCCCTATTTTAATTATTTTTTTAAATTCTCTTACTTTTTTTTTTAATTCCTTATTTAACAATATTAAGCTTGGTAATAGTTTTTCTCTAGTTTCTATAGCGATAGCAATATGCATTGCTGTTGGAAATACATCATTTGTTGATTGAGATTTATTAACATGATCATTTGGATGAACAGGTTTTTTTGTACCCATTTTCCCTTTAAGCATTTCAATGGCTCTATTTGAAATAACTTCATTCACATTCATATTTGTTTGAGTGCCAGAACCAGTTTGCCAAACTTTAAGAGGGAAATGATTATCTAATTTTCCTGCGATAACTTCATTAGAAGCTCGTACAATTGATCTATAAACTTTTGAACTAATATCCTTATTTTTATAATTCGTAACAGCTGCCGCTTTTTTTATAACAGCTATAGATTTTATTAACTTTGGTCTGACCAATATGTCTCCTATATCAAAGTATTTTTTTGATCTTTGAGTTGATGCTCCCCAATACTTATCCACAGGCACGTTAATAGAACCAATGCTGTCATATTCTTTTCTGAATTTCATATTTAAATTTTGAGAGTATATTTAACCACTTATACATTAAAAAATAATAAAATCATATAGGAGTAAAATGACAAATTTTGAAAAGGTTGGAATATTCATGAAAACTTTTAATCAAGATGTAAAAGATTCATCAAGTCTAAGTACAGATAAAATAAATTCGCTTAGGATATCATTGATCAATGAGGAGTTAGATGAATTAAAGAAGGCTATATTAGAAAAAAATTTAACCGAGGTTGCAGATGCACTTACAGATATTTTGTATGTCACATACGGTGCAGGACATGCTTTTGGTATTAATTTAGATAAGTGTTTTGATGAAGTTCAAAAATCTAATATGAGTAAATTGGGAAAAGATGGCAAACCAATATATAATGAGTTTGGAAAAGTTATGAAGGGACCAGACTATTTCAAACCAGACTTATCAAAATTTATTAAATAATTTATATCCAGTTTGGTTTTAACACTTTTATTTTTGCATCTCCACACTTTAGATTTTTATCAAAATTAAAGCTTTTATCTTCTAGTTTAAGTAAAGCAAATGGATTATTATTATTGATCAATAACTTTCCACAATTTTTATTTTCAGAAGTAATTTCATCACTATTGATCTCTCCATCTAAAACTTTAATTGCGAATAGTCTTTTATTAAGTTTATTTTTAAGTTTTATTCTAGCAGTATTTTCTTGCCCTACATAACATCCTTTTCTAAAATCAATTGCATTTAGTTCTTCAAAATTACATTCAATTCCAAATATTCTATCTTGCAGATTATTTGTATCAATTTGAGCAATTCCTAATTCATGACTATAATTATAATATTCATTAATATCAGAAACTTTTAATCCCAATTTTTTTATAGAAAGATATAATTTTTCTAAATTAATCACTAATCTAGCTCCTAATTTATCAGTCCTTGGATCTAAAAGAATAGGATCTTCTCTAAATTTTATAGTAAAACCCATCTCATCTTTAGAATTTTCTAATTCTAGAAATTTTTCCTTTGTTAAATTTGCAACAACAAACTCATTACTTAGATTTAAAATTTCTACTTTAGATCTAAGCTTGTATAAATTTAACTGTTTATATAAATTTTCAATAATTTTCTTTTCACAATCCAAAAAATATCCTGATTTATGTTTAATAATTATAAAATCGTAAAGATATTTGCCTTGTGGGGATAGGAGAGCTGAGAAACAACTTCTATCATCTGATACATTTTCAATATTGTTTGTAATTATATTTTGTAAAAATTCTTTAGCATCATCTCCGTTAATATAAAGAAGACCTCTATCCTCTAGGATGTAAATATTATCTCTATTCATATTGTAATACTATAACGAATGATATAAGTAGTCTTTTTAAAAATGTTAGACCTAATAATTAAAAATGGAAAATGTTATATTGATAAAGATCTTAAAGATGTTGATATAGGTATTCAAAACAGCAAAATTGTAAAAATTGGTAAGTTGGATGAGGATTCAAGTCAATCAATTGATGCAACTGCACTTACTGTTCTTCCTGGTTGTATTGACACTCAGACACATTTTAGAGAACCGGGCTCAACAGACACTGAGGATTTAGCTTCTGGAAGTAGAGCAGCAATTGTTGGGGGTATAACTTCAGTTTTTGAAATGCCAAATACTAACCCTGCAACTACAAACAAAGCAGAATTTCAAAGAAAAATAGATTTAGCAAAAAATAGAATGTTTTGTAATCATGCATTTTATTTTGGAGCAACTCCAACTAACCAAAGCGAATTAGCTGATCTTAAAGGTTTAGACGGATGTTGTGGAGTAAAATTATTTGCAGGCTCGTCTACGGGAACTTTATTGGTTCATAAAGAAGAAGACATTGAAAAAGTATTTGAAAGTACATCTAAAATTGTTGCAGTTCACTCAGAAGATGAAGATATTTTAAATTTAAGAAAGAAATTAAGAGAAAAAGGCAATGTTCATTCTCATCCAATATGGAGAGATGAAGAATGTGCAATTTCATCTACCAGAAAGATTGTTAAAATTGCAAAAAGATTAGGTAAAAAAGCTCATATTTTGCATATTACAACAAAACAGGAGATTGATTTTTTATCTCAGAATAAGGGAGACATAACTTTTGAAATAACTCCACAGCATTTAACAATGTTTGCTCCAGATTGTTACGATAAACTTGGAACCTATGCCCAGATGAACCCACCTATTAGAGAAAAAAGTCATTACGATAGGCTGTGGTATGCAGTAAGAAATAATTATAATGATACTATCGGTTCAGATCACGCTCCTCATCTTAGAGTAAATAAAGACAAAGAATATCCGGATACTCCATCAGGGATGCCTGGAGTTCAAACTTTATTACCTGTGATGCTAAATCATGTAAATGATGGAAAACTAACTTTAATTCAGCTTATGAATCTCGTCTGTGAAAATCCAGCAAAAATTTTTGGAATTATAGGTAAGGGATATATCAAGGAAAATTATGATGCAGATTTTACAATTGTGGATATGAAAAAAATTATCGAAATCAAAAATGAAAAAATAGAGAGTAAGTGTGGATGGTCACCTTTCGATGGATATAAATTTATGGGAACCCCAGTTTATACAATCGTAAATGGAGAGATTAAAATGAAAGATGGCAAAATACTAGGAAAAGCATCAGGTAAGCCCATCAAGTTTGATAATTAATCTAATTTATTTGTTAAGAATTTTATTTTCTATTAAACTTTGAGTAATCTCTTCTAAAATTGCTGGATCATCGATTGTTGCTGGCGTTTTATAATCTTCCTTATCAGCAATTTTTCGAATAGTTCCTCTCAATATTTTTCCTGACCTTGTTTTAGGTAATCTTTTAATAATTATAACAACTTTAAATGCAGCTACTGGTCCAATTCTATCTCTAACCATTTGAATACATTCTTTTGAGATAGTTTCATTTTCTTTTTTAACACCAGATTTTAATACAACTAAACCAATAGGTAATTGTCCTTTTAATTTGTCCGAAATTCCAAGAACAGCACACTCAGCAACTGATTGATGTTCAGATAATACTTCCTCAATCGCGCCTGTCGATAATCTATGACCAGCAACATTAATAATGTCATCTGTCCGTGACATAATCCAAATATATCCATCTTCATCAATGTGTCCTGCATCATAAGTTTGATAATAACCTTTATAGTTGGTCATATAATTTTCTTCATATCTCTTATCAGCATTCCAAAGAGTGGGAAAAGTACCTGGTGGCAAAGGTAATTTAACAACTATATCACCCATCTCATTAGGTTCAGCAATTGAATGATCTGGTTTAATTATTTTTACATTATAACCTGGAACTGCTTTACATGCTGAACCATACTTAGTTTTTTGCATTTCTATCCCAGTACAATTTGAACTTATTGCCCAACTAGTTTCAGTTTGCCACCAGTGATCTATGACGGGAACATTTAAAAGATTTTCAGCCCATTTTATTGTATCTGGATCAGCTCTTTCTCCGGCAAGGAATAAAGATTCGAATGAACTTAAGTCATACTTTGAAAAAAATTTTCCATCAGGGTCTTCTTTTTTAATAGCTCTAAATGCTGTTGGAGCTGTAAACAAAGATTTAATTTTATACTCTGAAATTATTCTCCAAAATACCCCCGCATCAGGAGTTCCAACTGGTTTTCCTTCAAATAAAACTGTAGTACACCCTTTGAACAATGGAGCATAAACAATATATGAATGTCCTACTATCCAACCAATATCACTTGCCGACCACCACACATCATTTTCATCAACATTATAAATATTTTTCATTGTCCATTTAAGAGCAACTATATGACCTCCAACATCTCTAACTATTCCTTTTGGGATTCCTGTAGTTCCAGATGTATATAAAATGTAAGCAAAATCATTTGCTCCAATTTCAACACAATCTTTATTTTTGGCATTAACAAGTGCCTCTTCCCAACTGATTTCAAGTGGAGAGTTGAGTTTTACTTCGTGATCTTTCCTTTGAAAGAAAATTACTCTTTCAACATTATGTTTTGCAAGTTTCAATGCTCCATCGACTAAAGGTCTATATTCAACAGTTCGTCCGGGTTCAAATCCACAGGATGCAGTAATTAAAATTTTTGCTTTACTATCATCAATTCTGCTTGCTAATTCATTTGAGGCAAATCCACCAAAGACAACTGAGTGTATTGCGCCAATTCTTCCACAAGCTAGCATCGCTATAACGGCTTCAGGTATCATAGGCATATAAATTATTACTCTGTCACCTTTTTTAATACCTTGATTATTTAGTGCTCCAGCAAATTTTGAAATTTTTTCTCTTAATTCAATATATGTAAACTTAGCTTTGCTTTTAGTTATAGGGCTGTCGTAGATTAAAGCAGTCTTATTACCTTTACCATTATCAATATGAACATCGATAGCATTGTAGCAAGTGTTTGTAACGCCATCTTCAAACCATTTATAAAATGGAGGATTAGATTTGTTCAAAATCTTAGTAGGTTTTTTAAACCAGAAAACATCTTCAGATACATTTTTCCAAAATTCCTCGGGATTTTGAATAGATTCTTGATAAATTTTGTTAAAACTATTTTCCATAGTGATTTGTTTTTTGACTCACTTTTATAATGATTTTGTGTAACAGGTTGTATTTAATTTTACAAAGTAAGTAAAATCAATACTTTTTAGAGGTCAAAAACTCTTCAATAAAGTAAATTTTTTTGCTATCTAACCCTAACTTTAGGCTAATCATTAGATTAGTCTGTAGTTTAAATTTAAACTAATAAAAAAAACTAACTATGAGGGAGTTTTTTATGAAGACAATGAAAATGTTAGCATTAGCGGCAGTGCTTTTCGGAGCAACTACAGCAGCTAACGCAGCAACAGCCTTTTTAGCTACAGACGATTTCGTAGGTATTTCGTTTTGGTTAATATCAATGGGTATGTTAGCAGCTACAGCGTTTTTCTTTATGGAACAGGCTAACGTCAGTTCACAATGGAGAAAATCAGTAAACGTAGCTGGATTAGTAACAGGTATAGCATTTATTCACTATATGTATATGAGAGCAGTTTGGATCGAAACAGGCGATACTCCAACTGTTTACAGATACATTGACTGGTTAATTACTGTACCACTACAGCTAGTAGAATTTTACTTAATTCTTTCAGCAGTAAGAAAAGTTGACACAAACATATTCTGGAGAATCTTAATTGGTTCACTAGTTATGTTAATAGGTGGATATCTTGGAGAAGCTGGATTCATCAACGCTACACTAGGTTTCATAATCGGTATGGCTGGATGGATTTACATTCTTTATGAAATCTTTTCAGGAGAAGCAGGAAAAGTTGCTGCTAAATCTGGAAATAAATCTTTAGTAACTGCATTTGGAGCTTTAAGAATGATTGTTACTGTAGGTTGGGCTATTTACCCATTAGGTTACATTTTTGGTTACCTAACAGGTGGAATAGATGGTAACGCGTTAAACGTTATCTATAACTTAGCAGACTTTGTTAATAAAATCGCATTTGGTTTAATTATCTGGTCTTGTGCAGTTTCTAACTCTACAAGAAGAGCGTAGTAACAATTAGTTACGATATATAAAATAGGGCGAGTTTGATTACTTGCCCTATTTTTTTTTGTGCTTATATAAAAGCAATGGCAAAAATCAAATATATTGAATACAATGGAAAAGAGCATGTGGTAGAGGTCCAAAATGGGCTCACAGTTATGGAAGGTGCTATTCAAAATGATATTCCAGGAATTGATGCAGATTGTGGTGGAAGCATGTCTTGTGCCACTTGTCATGTTTATGTCAAAGAAGATTGGTATGATAAGTTACCAAAAAAAGAGATGGGCGAGGATGATATGTTAGATCAAGCTTACGAACCTAATTCAAAAAGCAGGTTAAGTTGTCAAATAATGGTTTCAGATGACTTAGATGGTCTAAGTGTTTATATGCCGGAGAAACAAGTTTAATGATTAAAACTGATGTTGTTATAATTGGCGCAGGTCCAACAGGATTATTTTGTGCACATCAACTTGGCATTATTGGATTGAAGTGCGAAATAGTTGATAACTTAAATAAAGTTGGTGGTCAATGTATCGAACTTTATCCAGATAAACCAATTTATGATATTCCTGCAGTACCTGAGTGTACTGGGGAAGAACTTACAAACAATCTAATAGAGCAAATTAAACCTTTTAAGTTTAACTTTCATTTAAATGACAGAGTTCAAGAACTTACAAACAAAGATGATAATTGGATTGTTAAAACAACTAGTGGAAAAAAATTCCAAACACCAAACGTTGTAATTGCTGGAGGTGTTGGATCATTCGAACCAAGAAAGTTTTCAACAAAAAATGCAGAAAAATTTGATGGAACATCAGTCTTGTATTCAATTAAAGATAAAACAATTTTTAAAGATAAGTCAGTAGCAATATTTGGTGGAGGAGACAGTGCGCTCGATTGGGCGATAGAATTATCTAACAGTTCTAAAGTATCGCTAATTCATAGAAGAGATGAATTTAGAGGAGCTCCAGCAAGTGTTCAAAAAATTAAAGAGCTAAGTGATAAAAATATTATTAACTTATTTACTAAGTACTCAATTAAAGATGTCAAAGGAAATGGATCTTTAGAGGAAATAGAGATTAAAAGTGAAAAAGGTGAAAGTAAAATAATTAAAGCTGATTATGTTTTAGGTTTCTTTGGTTTGATAATGCAACTTGGTCCTATAGCTGAATGGGGCCTTAATTTAGATAAAAAAACAATTCCAGTTAACACTGAAAACTTTGAAACGAATAAGAAAGGTATATTTGCTATAGGTGATATCTGTGCCTATCCAGGAAAGCTTAAACTAATACTTTCAGGGTTTCATGAAGGGGCCTTAGCTGCGAGGGGTTGTTTTAAATATGCAAGACCTAACGAAAAATACAGATTTGAATTTACAACAGCATCTAACACTATCAAAGACAGATTGGGTATAAAATAGTGATAGAACTATTTACTGCTGATACGCCAAATGGTTGGAAAATTAGCATCATGCTTGAAGAAATTAAAGTTGATTATAAAGTTACAAAATTAAATTTATCTGAAGGTGAACAACATAAAGCAGAATTCAAAAAAATTAGCCCTTTTAATAAAATTCCAGTAATTACAGATCACGAAAATAATAAGTCAATTTTCGAGTCCGGAGCAATACTTATATATTTGGGTGAAAAAAGTAAAATGTTATATCCTGAGGAGAATAAATTAGAAATAAATCAATGGTTAATGGCACAAATGGGTTTGATTGGTCCGATGATAGGACAACATCATCAGTTTCATTATTATCATCAAGGTAAAAGTGAGTGGGGCGAGGAAAGATATTTCAAAATTACAAGAAAACTGTACGAGGATTTGGAAGCAAGACTTTCTGTAAGCGATTACTTAGCAGGCAAAGATTACTCTATTGCAGACATTGCAACATGGTCTTGGATTGCAAGGCATAAAAGACATGATATTGGATTAGAAAATTTTAAAGGTTTATCGAGATGGTATATAGAAATTGCTAAACGACCTGCAGTCGTAAAAGGGTTTAAAGTATTGAATAAAAATGCAGAGATAGATTACCCTTAATTAAATATCAGCGTAAACTTTTTCCTCTTGTTCATGCTTTTCTTGTGCAGCAATACATAAAGTTGCAACTGGTCGTGCCATTAACCTTTTAAGACCAATAGGTTCTGCAGTGTCTTCACAAAAACCGTATGTTCCATTTTGAATTTTTTTTAATGCACTATCAATTTTTGATATCAATTTTATTTGCCTGTTAATTGCTCGCATTTCAACATTCTTCTCAGTATAAGAACTTGCCTGATCCACAATATCTGCTGATGCACTGTTGTCATCCATTGAAGCATTAAATATTGCCTCATTGTTTGTTTTCTTAAGATCTTTCTTCCAGTCCATTAATTTCTGTTTAAAAAAAGCAAGATGCTTTGCACACATATACTTTTCAGTTTCTTTTGGAATGTATTTTTTAGAGATTTTTACCATACTCAAATTTATGAATTTCGAGAATATATTCATCATTTATTAAGTGTCAAGAATGGATTAATTGTATAAATTATTATAAATGGCCATTTATAAAAAGAATATAAATAATTTATTTTATATTTTTGTTACAGCACACTTATTTATCTGGACATTGGTTCCAAGCTTAACAAATCATAACTTACCCCTTGATACTATAGAAGCTTTAGCTTGGGCAAGTAACTTAGATTGGGGCTTCAATAAGCACCCCCCAATGAGTGCATTCCTGGCAGAAATTTTTTACCAAATTTTTGGACCCCAAGACTGGGCTTACTATTTACTAAGTCAAATTTGTATCATAATTTCATTCATTGTAATTTTTAAATTAGCAGAAGACTTTTTTGAAAACAAAATCTACTCTCTACTATCAGTTTTATTATTAGAAGGAATTTATTTTTATAACTTCACTACACCTGAATTTAATGTAAATGTCTGTTTAATTCCCTTTTGGTCTCTTTCTGTTTTTTATTTATGGAAAGGAATTAAAGATAATAAAATAATCGATTGGTTATTACTTGGTATATTTGCTGGACTTGGATTTCTATCTAAATATTTATTTATATTTTTAGGCTTAGCAATAGATGTTCTTTTAATTTATATGATTTTTACAAAAAAATTAAATTTTAAGTGTCTAGTTTCTTTCATCCCATTTATTATAATTTTATTACCACACATTATTTGGTTAACCGAAAATGATTATGTAACCATTACCTATGGACTTCTCAGAACAGGTTCAGAAGAAGCAAGTATTTTCAATCATATAAAGCATCCTACGATATTTTTAGGTAAGCAAATAGGATTACTATTACCATTTTTATTAATGGTTTTTGTTTTAGTTAAAAAATTTAAAATAAATATTAATTTAGATGATCATAAGTTTTTGTTTTTGATATCAATTAATTTAATTCCTATTTTATTTATTTTTCTTACATCATTTACAATGGGTGTAAAAATAAGAACTATGTGGATGACTCCTTTTTATATAAGTTTTGGCTTATTATTTGTTTATTTTTTGAAAACTCAAATTAATTTGGAGAAAATGAAAACCTTTGTCTCAATATTTTTGATTTTATTTCTTATATCTCCAATTTTATATTCCTATGTTTCAATTACAAAGACTAACAAAAGAACTGATTTTAATGGTAAAAATTTAGCTAAGCAGGCTAAAGAATTTTATGAAACAGAGGGGAAGGACCTTGGAAAAATAGAATATATTAAGGGTAATGAATGGACCGCTGGAAATATATCTTATCATCTTCCAGAAAGACCAAAATGGATTTACAACTCAAATCAAGTTTATTTGTGCAATAAAGATATGAAATGTTTAAAATATAAATGAAATTTCAATTAAACCAAAAAAATAAAAAACTATTTTTCATCATTGGAATTGTTATTTTGATTGAACTTTCAGGGTACGGTTTTTTTGCATCACTATTTAGACTAATAGGTTCAGTAAGTTAATGAATATTACAATATTAATTCCAGTCTTTAATGATTTTAAATCTGTATCAAAATTAATTGAAGAAATTGATAATAATATATCCAATCTTAACGCTTCGTTTTCAGTAATTGTAGTTAATGATGCTTCAACTGAAGAAAAAATATTAGAAACTAAAAATTTAAATAATATTAAATCCCTTAAATTAATAAATATGAGAAATAATAGAGGTCATGCAAGATGCATAGCAGCAGGACTAAAACATATCTCAGAAAATGAGAATTTTGATTATGTAATACCAATGGACGGTGATGGAGAAGATAGACCAGAAGAGATAAAATATTTTGTAGAAAAAATAAAGAATAATCCAAATAGAACAATTGTTGGAGAAAGAGTTAAAAGATCTGAGAATTTAATTTTTAAAATTTGCTATTTTTCTCATAAAATAATTACTTACACATTTACAGGGAAATTTATAAAATTTGGAAACTATACATGCCTTACAAAGGAGACAGTTAAAAAATTAATTGAAGAGAAAGCGACCTGGAGTAGTTTCTCGGGTTCTTTGGCAAAAACTGAAATTAATTTAATTAATTCTCCATCTATAAGAGGCTCAAGATACTTTGGCCCTTCAAAAATGAGTTTTTTAAATTTGATAAAGCATTCCTTAGCAATAATCGCTGTATTTAAGTCAGCTGTAATTTTTAGATCAATTGCTTTCTACGCATTATATTTGATAATAATTGCTGAATATATAAGTGTGATTACAGCAATACCTCTAGCTTTAATTGTTATATTTGGATTAATTATTCTTAAAATCTCAGGAAGAGAAAATATAAGTGAATACAAAAACTCGTTGTCAAACATTGAGAAAATTGATAAAATTATTTAATTCAAGTATGGTTGTGCTGACTTGCAAATCAAGGGACAACAAATTTGATTATGAAAAATTTTTTTAGAAAAGTTGCCTTTGGATTAAAACCTAAAGAAAAAATTCCGTCAGACCCGTTAGTTTGGGCAACTTCACAAATCACAGATGAAATCCCAGAGTTTTCTTTTAAAGGTAAAATATATTCGGAAGAGGAGTTAAGAAAACATTATAGAGAATGGGTTTACCAAGACAGAAAGGTTTTAAGAAAAAAGTTTAAAAAAGACAAAATGGGCTATAAAGCTGCTAAAAATCTTTTAAGAGATAATACTGGTCAAAAGTTCTGGAAAAATCTAGAGATAGCCATAAGGCATAAGGAAGCAACTCATGGAGACCACCCAGTGCTTGCAAAACTTTGGTATTTTTGGACTAATCATTTCACTATAAGTGATAAAGATATGTTAGCTGACTATTCAACAGGAGCTTATCAAAGGGAAACAATTAGAGCCAATTTAAATAAAACATTTGAAGAGTTGGCATATGAGGCTACGATTGGATGGGCGATGATTTTGCATTTAGATAACATGGAAAATGTAGGTCCCAAATCTGAAGATGCAAGAGCAGAATGGAGAAAAAGAAAAAAAAGACCCGCAACAATAAATGAAAATCATGCTAGAGAATTGCTTGAGTTACACACTGTTTCACCTAACTCAGGATATACTCAAGAAAATATAACAGAATTAGCTTTAATTATGACAGGCTGGGCACCCGATGATAAATATCATAAAACGAGACTTGAAACTGCAGATGTAAAATTTCAAAGAAAATATCACGAACCTGGAAAAAAAATATTTTGGGGAAATGAATTTCCAAAAGGAAAAAAAGGTCTTAAAGCTGCAGTAAATTATTTAGCTAATCATCCATCATGCAGAGAATTTATTGCTTACAAACTTTGTAGATATTTAATCACAGATTATCCAACTAAAGAAATGACTGACCCTATTGTAAAAGCTTGGGATAAAAGTGGTGGTCATTTACCAGAAGTGCACAAGGCGGCAATTGAAGTAGCATTTAAATTTAACAATCAGTATCAAAAATTTCAAAACCCAGAAAATTGGTGGTTACAAATGAGTAGAATGACTGACGCTAAGTGGCCACCAAAAGATGAGAGGTTTGATACATATAGACTTGGTGGAGGACCAGATCCTTATCAGGCTAAACCAAGCTGGTTCATGGAGGATATGGGTCATCATCCTTATCTTTCAAAACAGCCAAATGGATATTCTGATCTTGCTGAAGATTGGATGTCACCAGAATTAATTATTAGGAGGCTTATATATGCTAGAAAAGGTTATATTAATTTAAAAGCCGATAATAAAAATAATGAATTTTTTGAGAAAGTAGTAAATCAAAATTTTGATAATCCAGATACAATACATAATCTATTAAAACAAAACGACAAAACAATAGATAGACACATATTACTGTTTAACCTACCAGAGGTATTTAGAGCATGAAGATAACTAGAAGAAATTTTTTAAAGGGTTCTTTAGCAACTTTATTTTTAGCTGGATCAGGAATTCCAGTATACTCATCAACAAAAACAAAAAAAAATTTAGTTGTGATAATGTTGCGAGGTGGAATGGATGCTTTATGTGCAGTTCCAGTAATTGGTGATAAAAATTTTGAGAAGAGAAGAAAACAATTAATATTAGATGATACTATAAAGTTAAATTCTGATTTTGCATTGCACCCAGTTTTAGAGGGCTTTAATGAATTATGGAAAGAAAAAAAAGGCACCATCGTTCATGCAACAAACATTCCTTATACAGAAAGATCACATTTTGATGGTCAAAACTTAATGGAGTCAGGTGGAAAAATTCCATATAAGGTAAAGACTGGTTGGTTAGGTAGAGGAATGAAAGCTGCGGGCCTAAAACAAGAAGGCTTAGCATTAGCATTACCTATGCCACTCATATTAAGAGGAGTCCCAAAAAATAATAATTATTTTCCTACCAAAGGTAAACTGCCAACAGATAAAGTTTTGTCTTTGCTTAAAGACGTCTACAAAGAGAAATCAGAAGATGAACTCATTGGTATGCTTGAGATAATAAAATCAAGACCTAAAGAAAGGTCTTATGCTGCAGACGATTTATATTCATTAGCAAATGAAGCTGGAACTTTAATGAGAGAGCCTGACGGTCCAAGAGTTGCAGTCTTTGAAGTTGGTGGATTTGATACTCATGCTGCACAAGGAGGTGTTCATGGCACACATTCAGATTGTTTAAAAGACATGGATCTTATATTTGCAACATTAAAGAAAAGACTTAAAGATGAATTCGATAATACATTAATAGTTACTCTCACTGAATTTGGTAGAACAATAAAACAGAATAGTGGACTTGGGACTGAACATGGATATGGCTCTGCTATATTTATGGGGGGAGGTCTTTTAAAGCAAAGTCAAGTTTATACTGACTGGCCAGGTCTTAAAAATAAAGAATTATTTCAAGGCAGAGACTTAAATTCTACAATAGATTCTCGTTCTGTCTATGCTTCAGCCATGTCTACTGTCTTTGATATTGACTTTAACACAATTAAAGAAAAAGTTTTCTGGGGTGAGGATTTACAAAATTTATCTGATAAGCTTTTTAAAGCTTAATGAAAAAATTATTAACAATTTTATTATCATTTTTATTTTTAACTAATTTTGCAAATTCTCAATCTAGATTTGGTGAATTAACTGAAATGAGAGATAAGAAAATGCGTGGCAAAGATGGGCAGTGGGTTAGACCTCACCCAGGACCCTTTGTATGGAATCATATCGAAAGCGAAAAGGGTAAATTTTTTTGGGAAGATGTTGATAAATACGTCGTATATGCTCAAGATCACAATCAAACAATTTTAGCAACCATCTGGCCTCATACAAATTGGGATCAAAAATCTTGTAAAAGAAAAAAAGCCAGAAGTCCATTTGGAAAACGTTTTACAAAATATTTGAGTAAACCATGCTCAATGGAAGATTATAAAACTTTTCTTATAAAATTAGTGGACCGTTACGATGGAGATGGTTCAAACGATATGCCTGGATTAACAAAACCAATTATATATTGGGATGTGATGAATGAACCTGAGTTTGATATGTTTTTTAAAGGAAGTGAGGAAGATTTTGTTGAAATTTTTAATTTTTCTTCAAAAGTAATTAAAGAACAGCAACCAGATGCAGTTATCGTTATGGCTGGAGCTGCAGGAATGTTTCCAGAAAATAAAAAATATTGGAAATCAGCTTTGCCAAAAATTAAGGACCATTTTGATATTGCAAATATTCACCATATAAGCGGTCCAGATGGACAGTGTGATAAAGAGCTATGGGTAGATGAATTTGCTGATTTATTAAAAAGTGTTGATGTTGATAAACCAATTTGGTTGACAGAAGCTATGACATGTGGTCCTCCGATAAAAGCTTATGTAAATGCTTTTTTAAATGGAGCTGAATTAATTATTGATGTGGGTGTAAATGCTCCTGGTAAAAAAATGTCAAAGAAAAGTAGAAAAAAGTTAAACGAATTTATGTCTGAGTACGATGGCTTTACATCAATAAAATCTCTTTCAAATGAAGAAGTAGAGTTTACTTATAAAGATGGTTCAACAAAAAATTTAAATTTAAAATAAAAAAAATCTACATTTAGTAAAACTTAAGGAATTGCTTTAGCAACTTTAAATTAAGTTCTAATAGTCGGTAGTAGGTAGAAGTCAGCTGTATCTATTTTAGAAGAATGCTCTCTTCTCATGTTCCATCTTTTTTGAACACCAGCACTTGCAAGACTTAACGTGGATCTTCCATAGCGATAGTTCGTATTATCAATAGACTTCATTAAACCCTTTATTTTCTCGTCTTTTTCAGAAGAAAATAGGTTCTTACTACCATCTTCATTTGATAAACCGGTAAGCATTACTCCTGCTTTTTGATAACGGTAGCCATTTTTAAAGATAGAGTCTAAAGCAACTAAAGCAGTCTTAACTATTTCAATACTATTATTTGTAGAAATTGCAAAATCTATTGTTTTCGAGTTTGAATAATATCCAAATCTACTTTGAAAAGGACTTGTTCTTACAAAAACAGTAATTGATTTTGTAATCAAAGACTCAGACCTTATTTTTTCTGATGCATTCAAACAATAATTTGCTACTGCTTCTTTTAATTCTTGATATTTTTCAATTCTTTGACCAAAGGAACGAGATACAACACAACTTTTTCTTTTTGATTGAGTTGTCTCTAAATCAATACAAGGAATTCCTCTTAATTCCATTGCAGTTCTTGATCCTAAAACATTTGAGTTTTTCTTAATCCACGTATTTGATTTATTTTTTAGTTGCTTGGCATTATAAATTCCATTTTTGTGATAAAACTTAGTTAATTGTCTTCCTACACCCCATACATCATTAATTTCAACTTTTTCTAATATAGGGTCAATATTTTTAATTCCTATTAAACTTGTTACGCCTGATTTCTTTTTCTTCGCAATATGATTTGCAACTTTACTTAGGGTCTTTGTTTTAGCAATACCAATACTAGTTGGAATACCTGTCCACTTTAAAACTGTCTCTCTGATTTCTCTTCCGACTTTTTCAACTTCATCATCTGAAAAATTTGACAAATCTAGAAATGCTTCATCGATAGAATATACTTCGATGGCAGAGTTAAATCTTTTTAATGTTCTCATCACTCTTCTAGATAAATCTCCATATAAAGAATAATTAGATGAAAAAACATTTACTTTATTTTTAACAATAATATCTTTTGCTTTGAAGTAAGGCTCACCCATTTTAATACCTAAAGCTTTTGCCTCTGTTGATCTTGAAATTATACAACCGTCATTGTTAGATAAAACTACAACAGGTTTTTTTCTTATTTTAGGATTGAATAATCTTTCACAAGAAACATAAAAAGAGTTACAATCAATAAGTGCTATTTTTTTAGTATACTGAATGGATGACATAAGTTACAACTCCCCAAATAAATATATCTTCATCTTCATTTATTAAAATTCGATCTGTAAATTCTTTAGAACCTGATGTTAAAAATTTTTTATCTCTTTCTTGAACTAAACTTTTAACAACTAGTTCATCATGAACATTTGCAATAACTGTTGAGAAATTTTTTGGTGTTAAACTCTTATCAACAACTAATAGATCGCCATCATTAATTCCCACATCCACCATTGATTTTCCCTGAACTCTTATGATGAAAGTTGCTGGAACATTTTTGATTAAGTGAACATTTAAATCGATATCTTCCTCAATATAGTCTGTGGCAGGGGACGGAAAACCCGCGCCAGCTTTGTGTAAATAGTAAGGTATGGTTAGCTTCATAAATGTTCTTATTTTGTTCTAATTAATATCTAAGTTATTCAATAGTGTCAATCAGGTTGTATTTTGAGTCTGTAACTGAATCAAAAGTGAATCAAAACGTGAACATCGAAACCACATGTTGTATACATGTGGATAACCTTAACCATAAATAGTTTTAATATAATAAATGGAAAAAAAAGAGAGCTTAACAGGAGGATGTATTTGTGGTCAGGTTAAATATAGAATTACTGAGAAGCCTCTATTCACCCAAGCTTGCCATTGCAAAGATTGTAAAATTATAACTGGGTCTTCTTATGTTATTAATACGAGCGTTCTAGACAATACATTAATTATAGAGGGTGAGATTTCGTCAACTGAACTTAAAACAGGTAGTGGAGCTACCTCAAGAGCTTATTTTTGTAACAAATGTGGTACTTATATTTATACAGATTATGCTACGGCGGTTGGTCGATCAACAGTTAGAACTAAAACTTTAGATAATTCCGAAAACTTTCCTCCTGAAGCTCATATATTTACAAAAGATAAAGATCCATGGTTGAAACTTACTGATGATGCAAATTGTTTTGAAAAAATGTATGATTTAAAAAATACTTGGCCAAAAGAAAGTTACGAAAGATATAAAAATTATTTAAAAGATAATAAAAGATAAATTTTTAGGAGATTAAAATATGAAAAAATTATCCTGTCATTGTGGTGCAATAGAAGCAGAAGTTAAGATGCCTTTGGGTGGTATTGAAAAAATCATGCGTTGCAATTGTTCAATATGCAAAAAAAAAGGTTACATTATAGGTGTACTTGGTCCTGATGATTTTAAACTTACAAAAGGGGAAGATAAACTATCCCTTTATCAGTTTTATACTAATACTGCCAAACATTATTTTTGTTCAATTTGTGGAATTCACACTCACAACAGACCTAGAAGTAATCCAAAAATATTCGGTGTAAATATTGCTTGTATTGAAGGTGTGGAGCCATTTGAAATTGAAGATGTGCCAGTGAATGATGGCAAAAATCATCCTTTAGACCAAAAACAATAAATTTTTTATGCAATCAATTACTGAGTGTTATAAAAAAGTTAGCAAAGACTGTTTTAAGTTTATAAGATCTCAAGAAACAACAAAGGAAAAATTTAAAAATAAAGAAAAGATGATTAAATCTTTTCTAATTCCAATTAGTTTCTGGATCAATAATAGAACAAATAAATCTAAACCTTACTTAATAGGCTTAGCAGGAGGACAAGGAACGGGTAAAACAACAATTAGTTCTATTCTAAGAATCATTTTAACAAAATATTTTATGTTAAATGTTTTTAAAATATCAATTGATGATTTGTATAAAACCCGAAAAGATAGAATAAAATTATCTAAAAAAATTCATCCCTTATTAATGACCAGAGGTGTTCCAGGTACTCACGATATAAACTTTATTTTTGATCTTCTTAAAAAAACAAAGGGAAAGCGATTTAATCAACAGAGACTTCCTAAATTTAATAAGGCAATAGATGATAGATTAAAAAAAAAGTATTGGTATCTAGTTAAAAAGGTACCAGATGTTATAATTTTTGAGGGATGGTGTGTAGGAGCTAGAGCAGAAAAAAATATATCCTTAAAAAAATCAATTAATGCTCTGGAAAGAACAGAAGATAAAAATTTAAGATGGAGAAAATATGTAAATGTTCAGTTGCAAACTAAATACAAAAAATTATTTTCTAAATTAGACTGTTTGTTATTTTTAAAAGCTGGAAATTTCAAATTGTTGCAGACCTGGAGACTTAAACAGGAGGCGTTACTAAAATTAAACTCAAAAAATAAAGCAAATAGTAAGGTTATGAGCAAAAACGAGGTATTAACATTCATGCAAACTTACCAAAGGGTCACACAAAATATGTTTAAATTTGCTCCAAAATATTCTTCAATTGTATTAAATTTAAATAGAAATCATCAAATTAAATCAATAAAATACAATAAATGAAAATAATCACTTTAATCACTTTTTGGTTAATAGCTTTTATACTACCGGTAAATGCTGCAACTTTGAGTGATGCATTAAAACAGACCTACCAGAACAATTTAGAGCTTAAAGCTGAGAGAAAAAATTTAGAAGTTCAAAAGGAAGTCTTAAATATTTCTAAAAGTGATTTTTTTCCAACTTTAACTCTTTCAGGCACTAAAAGTTTTGAGGATACAAATAAACTTACAAATCAAGATGGTACTGATGCATCTATAACTAATACAAATCCAATGACATCTTCTGTAAAGTTAGAACAAACACTTTTAGATGGGAGTGAACGTGGTACAAAATACGAAAAAAGTAAATTAGGATTAAACTTATCTGAAGCACAACTTATTAAAAAAGAGCAAGATGTTTTTATGAAAGCAATTGAGGCTTATACTGGCTTAATTCTTGCATATGAAAAACTTAGTATTAATGAAGAAAATGTTAACCTACTTCAAAGGCAATTCGAAATAGATAATGCAAGACTATCTAGAGCTCAAATAACTGCAACTGACTTAGCACAGTCACAATCTTCTTTATCAGGTGCACAAGCAGGTTACATTGGAGCACAAAATTATATCGTAACCAGTAAATTAGCTTATGAAAATATAATTGGACCAATCAACAGCAATGAAAAATTAAAAAAAATTTATAATTCTGAAGTTCCACTACCTTCAAGTTTAGTTGATGCAAAAAAGATATCTGAACAAAAAAGTCCTGATCTTATTATTGCTGAAATAGAATATGGGCAGTCTGAATTAGATGTTAAAATTGCAAGATCAGATTTATCTCCGACAGCAAAACTTTCACTTGAAAGATCATATACCGATGATCTAAGCGCAACTTATGATGAAAGGGAAAAAGATGTACTACAAGCAACTGTAAGTTGGCCATTTCAATTTGGAGGAAAGAATAAATCTAATATAAATAAAAATCTACAAGTTAAAGGAATGAAAAAATTATTATTAGAAAATGCTTTTAGAAATAATACTCAAGGAGTTACTGCAGCCTGGTCCACTTTAGAGTCTTCGAAAAGTCTATTAAGAGCCGTACAATCACAAGTTAAAGCTGCTGAAATTGCAAATGAAGGGATTAGTTTTGAATATGAGAGTGGTTTGAATAGATCTACATTTGACGTTCTTCAATCCAGATCAAATTTAATAAATGCTAAAATTAATCTTGCCGAAGCTGAGAGAAATTATTTATTAGCTCAATATAAACTCTTAAAGTCTGCAGGTTTATTAAATAGTGAATATCTAAAACTTAGATAAATAGCGACTTCTAGCCCTAAGTTTAAAAAAATATTGCCAATGAGAACAAAATGTGTACATTTATTTTCATGATTCGAATGTTAATAAATGAAAAAAACGAGGCAAAAAATGACTAAAAATAACTTAAAAGTGGTGAAATCCACAAAAGATAAAGAATTGGAAGATAAAGAAAAAAATAAAGCGCTAGATGCAGCAATTAGCCAGATAACAGATAGCTTTGGGAAAGGCTCTGTGATGAAGCTTGGAGAACAAAAAGCAATGGATATTGAGTCCATTTCTACTGGATCTTTGAGTTTAGACTTGGCACTTGGAATAGGTGGATTGCCAAAAGGCAGAATTGTTGAAATTTATGGACCAGAGTCATCTGGTAAAACTACATTAGCATTACAAGTTGTTGCTGAAGCGCAAAAAGCAGGTGGAATTTGTGGATTTGTAGATGCAGAACATGCATTGGATCCAGTTTATGCAAAGAAATTAGGAGTTAACACAGAGGAGTTGCTTATTTCACAACCGGACACTGGTGAACAAGCATTAGAAATAACTGATACTTTAATCAAATCTGGCTCAATGTCAGTTTTAGTAGTCGACTCTGTTGCAGCATTAACTCCAAGAGCAGAAATTGAAGGAGATATGGGAGATCACCATGTTGGTCTTCAAGCAAGACTTATGTCTCAAGCTCTTAGAAAATTAACAGGATCAATTTCAAGAACTAATACAATGGTTATATTTATTAATCAAATTAGAATGAAAATTGGTGTAATGTTTGGAAGTCCAGAAACAACTTCTGGAGGTAATTCTTTGAAATTTTACTCTTCAGTAAGAATGGATATTAGAAGAATTGGAGCAATAAAGGATAAAGAGCAAATTGTTGGAAATACAACGAGAGTAAAAGTTGTTAAAAATAAAGTTGCACCACCATTTAAAGTTGTTGAGTTCGACTTAATGTATGGAAAAGGAATTAGTAAAGTAGGGGAACTAATCGACCTTGGTGCAAAAGCTGAGATTGTTGAAAAATCTGGAGCTTGGTACGCTTATAAAGGTGAAAAAATTGGTCAAGGCAGAGAGAATGCTAAACTTTACCTTGAACAAAACCCAAAAGCTGCGGCTGAGATTGAAATGGCTATCAGAGAAAAAGCTGGTGTTATTTCAAAGAAAATTGAAGGAAATCCCTTAAGTGAAGAAAAGCTTGAGGCGCAGAAAAAAGAGGAAGAAGTTCCTACTAAAAAGAATTAGCAGATAACTTTTAGTTATTAAAAAAGGCGCTCTATTGGGCGCCTTTTTTCCCTTCAGAAGTGTAGACATCATATAAAAATGCTGTATTTTGGTTAAATATGGCTAAAACATTAAATGAAATTAGGTCAGCATTTCTAGATTATTTTGAAAAAAATGATCATAAAATAGTTGAATCTAGCAATTTAGTTCCAAACAATGACCCAACATTGATGTTTGCCAATTCTGGAATGGTTCAATTTAAAAATGTGTTTACTGGACTAGAAAAGAGAGACTATCAAACAGCTACAACATCTCAAAAATGTGTTAGAGCAGGCGGCAAGCATAACGATCTTGAAAATGTTGGCTATACTCCAAGACATCATACTTTTTTTGAAATGTTGGGAAACTTTTCTTTTGGCGATTATTTTAAAGAAAAAGCTATAGAACTTGCATGGAATTTAATAACAAAAGAATTTGGTTTAGATAAGAACAGGCTTTATGTAACTGTATACCATGACGATGACGAGGCCTTTAATTACTGGAAAAAAATTGCTGGGTTAAGCGAAGATAAAATCATAAGGATAGCAACATCTGATAATTTTTGGTCTATGGGTGAAACAGGACCTTGCGGTCCTTGTTCAGAAATATTTTATGATCATGGAGATCACTTAAAAGGTGGATTACCAGGAACAAAAAATGAGGATGGGGATAGATTTATAGAAATTTGGAATTTAGTCTTTATGCAATATGAGCAAATTTCAAAAGATAAGCGAATTAATCTGCCAAAACCATCAGTTGATACTGGAATGGGCTTAGAGAGAATTGCTGCATTGCTTCAAGGAACACATGACAACTATGAAACGGATCATTTTAAAAAAATAATAAACTCTGCTGCAGAAATTTTAAAAGTCGAGCCAAATAATGATAATTTAGCAAGTTTTAGAGTAATAGCTGATCACTTACGAGCAAGTTCATTTTTAATTGCCGAAGGAGTTTTGCCATCAAATGAGGGACGAGGTTATGTCCTAAGAAGAATTATGAGAAGAGGAATGAGGCATTCCCATCTGCTTGGTTCAAAAGAACCAATTTTTTATAATATTTTTAAAACCTTAAAAGATGAGATGAAAGGTAATTACTCAGAGATAGAAAGAGCTGAATCTTTAATAAAAGAAACATTAAGAATGGAAGAAGAAAAATTTTTAACTCTTTTAGACAGAGGTATTAAAATATTAAATGAGGAAATAACTAAAATAGACAAGGTATTATCTGGAGAAGTAGCTTTTAAACTCTATGATACCTACGGTTTTCCATTAGACCTGACACAAGACATCTTAAAAAATAAATCATTAACAATAGATAATGATAAATTTCAAAGTTTAATGAAAGAAAGTAAAGAACTTGCTAAGAAAAATTGGAAAGGCTCAGGTGATAGTGCGGTAGATGATATTTGGTTTTCGATAAAAGATAGATTAGGTCCCTCTGAATTCCTAGGATATGAGACCGATCAAGCAGAAGGCATTATTTTATCATTATTAAAAGACAACAAAGAAGTAAATGAATTGAATGAAAACGATGAAGGAATTATTATTTTAAATCAAACTCCTTTTTATGGAGAGTCTGGGGGACAGGTAGGAGATACTGGTGAAATAATATCTGGAGACTTTAAGTTCGAGATATCAGATGTCCAAAAAAAATTAGGTGATCTATTTGTACATTACGGCAAAGTTAAATCAGGAAGCATAAAGATCAAAGATAATGTTGAGATGAAAATTGATATAGATAGACGTAATAATATAAGAGCTTATCATTCAGCAACACACCTTTTGCATGAGTCGTTAAGAAGAGTATTGGGAACTCATGTTACACAAAAAGGATCATTAGTAGCACCAGATAGACTAAGATTTGATTTTAGCCATATGAAACCAATTTCAGAACAAGAAATAGAAAAAATAGAAAATCACGTTAATTCTATGATACAAAAAAAATCAGAAGTTAAAACAAGGATCATGACTCCTAAAGAAGCAGTAAATAACGGAGCTCTGGCACTCTTTGGAGAAAAATATGGAGAAGAGGTTAGAGTATTATCTATGGGAGATGAGAAAGATAAGTATTTTTCAACTGAATTGTGTGGAGGTACGCACGTAAGAAACACTGGTGATATTGGAAAATTTAAAATTATTAGTCAATCATCAATTGCAGCAGGCGTGAGAAGAGTAGAAGCTCTTAGAGAAAATCAATTAAATAGTTTTTTAAAAAATAAAGAGAATTTATCTGACTTATCTGCACAAAAAGATGAAGAAATGATTAATGCCTTATCAAAACATATAATTAAATTAGGTGGTAAACCAATTCTAGAAAATGAAGAAAATAAGATTTTAATTAAAGAATTATCAAAACAACTAGAGCAATTGAAATTTAGTTCAATTTTACAAAATAATTCCAAAAATATAATTCAAGATCTTAAAATTAATAATACAAGTGTAAGATTTCAAAAAGTTGATGATCTTCCACCTAAAGAGCTAAGAAAATTGGTTGATGCTGGAAAAAAAGAGTTAAAAACAGGAATTGTGATAGTTTTTGCTAGTTTAGGAGACAAAGTAGGTCTTGCAGTTGGGATAACAGATGAGCTTATTGATAAGTATGATGCAGTCACATTTGCTAAAACAGGATCTGAAATTATTGGTGGAAAAGGTGGAGGTGGTAGAAAAGATTTTGCACAAGCAGGAGGCCAATTTAAAGATAAAATTGATGAAGCTTTTGAAAAAATTAAGACTTTAATTTAGTTTTTGTCTCAACTTACCATCTAAAGTATCTAAAAATTGATTAGTTGTTAAATACTTTGTTGAAGGTCCTATCAAAATAGCTAAGTCTTTAGTCATTGAGCCTTCTTCAACACAATCAACACATACTTTTTCAAGTGTTTCTGCAAACTTTATTAATTCCTCATTTCCATCTAATTTTCCTCTATGAGCCAACCCCCTTGTCCATGCGAATATAGATGCAATTGGATTTGTTGACGTTTCTTTACCTTGTTGATGCATTCTAAAGTGTCTAGTTACTGTTCCATGTGCCGCTTCAGCTTCCATTGTTTTACCATCTGGAGCGAGCAAAACACTGGTCATTAAACCTAAAGATCCATATCCTTGAGCAACAGTATCTGATTGTACGTCTCCATCATAATTTTTGCACGCCCAAATATATTTACCATGCCATTTCATTGCACATGCTACCATGTCATCTATTAATCTATGTTCATAAGTAATTTTATTTTGATCAAATCTATCTTTAAATTCATTTTCAAAAACTTCTTCAAAAATATCTTTAAATCTTCCATCGTATCTTTTTAAAATTGTGTTTTTAGTAGAAAGATAAACTGGCCATTTTTTAATTAATCCATAGTTGAAGCAAGATCTAGCAAAATCTTCTATTGATTTATCTAAATTATACATAGATAGAGCTATTCCTGGTCCTGGAAAATTAAAGACTTCATACTTTCTCTCATCAGAACCATCTTCAGCAGTCCATTTGATTTCTAACTTACCTTTACCGGGTACTGTAAAGTCTGTTGCTCTGTATTGATCACCAAATGCATGTCTGCCTATGATCAATGGATCTGTCCATGAGGGCACAAGTTTTGGAATATTTTTACAAATTATGGGTTCTCTAAAAACAGTTCCTCCAATTATATTTCTTATTGTACCATTTGGAGATCTCCACATTTTTTTAAGATTAAATTCTCTTACTCTAGCTTCATCGGGTGTGATGGTTGCACATTTAATACCGACACCATTTCTTTTAATTGCATTAGCACATTCAATTGTTATTTTATCCTCTGTTTTATCTCTACTTTCCATTCCCAAATCGTAGTACTCAATTTTGAGATCGAGATAAGTTAAAACGAGCTTATTTTTTATGAAATTCCAAATAACTCTGGTCATTTCATCACCATCTAACTCTACAATGGGGTTTTTAACCTTAATTTTACTCATTTATTCGATATATCTTAATAGTTGAATTTATTCTTTTTGTATACATATTAATCCAAAATTATCAATTATAGGATTGTCATGAGTAAAATATTTCCAAAAATACATAATGAAGGATACAAATTTATCATTATTTTTGCAATCGCAACTATAATTCTCTATTTCTTAAATGGATTTCTTAGCTTTATAGGATTGGTATTAACCATTTGGTGCTATTATTTTTTTAGAGACCCTGAAAGAATTTCTATCGGAGACGATAATTATCTTACAAGTCCAGCTGATGGAGTTGTGCTACAAGTAATGGATACTAAAGGTCCAAAAGAGTTAGGTTTAGAAAATAAAGAGATGAAAAAAATAAGTATTTTTATGGATGTGTTTGATTGCCATGTAAATAGGTCTCCATGTTCTGGGGCAATATCTGAGATACTTTATAAACCAGGAAAATTTTTTAATGCATCTTTAGATAAGGCGAGTGAAGATAATGAGAGAAATTATTATAAAATTAAAAATTCTGATGGAGAAGATATAATTGTTGTCCAAATAGCAGGACTTGTTGCAAGAAGAATTGTAACAGAGGTTTCTAAAAATGAGCTTGTAGAACAAGGTTCAAGAATAGGAATGATTAGATTTGGAAGTAGAGCTGATATGTATTTTGAAAATTATACTCCTTTGGTAAAAGTTGATCAAAAAACTATAGCTGGTGAGACTTTAATCGCAAAAAAATGATTTAATGGAGCCTCAAAATAAAAATATTAAATTAGTTTCTAATAAAAAAACAAGAGTGATTCTACCAAACATTTTAACACTTGTTGGAGTATGTATTGGATTGACTTCAATAAAGTTTGCATTTGATGGTAAATTTGAATTATCAATAATCGCAGTTATAGTTGCTGCAATTATTGATGGATTAGATGGCAGAATTGCAAGGTTAATTAAAGGAACTTCTAAAGTTGGAAAAGAACTAGACTCTCTTACTGATGTTATAAGTTTTGGTGTTGCTCCAGCTTTTATAATGTATTTCTGGGCTTTATCTGATACTGGAAGAGTCGGTTGGTTAATTTCGTTAATTTATGTTGTTTGTGTTGCACTTAGACTTGCAAGGTTTAATGTTTCATCAAACGAAGAGAGTTCTTGGAAAGATAATTTTTTTGAAGGCATTCCTTCTCCGGCAGGTGGAGTTCTTGTTTTAATGCCTTTAATATTAAGTATTAGTGAATTTCAGTTTTTTAACTTAAATTATCAAATTATCGTACCAATTATGTTTATAATTGTTTCAATATTATTAATAAGTAAAATACCAACTTATTCTTTTAAAAGAATAGTTGTCCCAAGAAGTACATCAATATTTTTGTTATTTGGAATAATCTTATATTTTGGTTTAATTCTTGTTTATACATTTAATGCTATTATTATTTCAGGTGTAATTTATTTGTTAATGGTGCCAATAAGTTCAATGCATTATCTTATGATTAAAAAGAATGTAAAAGCCATCACAAATGACACTGATCATCATGAAGATGTGTTATAAATGAAGGAAAATACTATAATTTCATTAGCAGATTCAAATTATTTCAATCTTCTTAACGAATTAATTGACTCAATTAATAGATTTGAACAAAGCAAAGCGGTAGATATTTGCATTATGGATGCAGGATTATCTGATGAACAAATTAAAATATTAGAAAAAAAAGTATTTCAAATCAAAAAGGCTGAATGGGATATAGAAGTTCCAAATTTTAAGATAAAAGGAAGAGAGTGGTTGAAAAGTCAGGTATCTAGAGCATTCTTACCAAATTATTTTCCAGGATATAAAAAATATTTATGGATAGATGCTGATGCGTGGGTAAACTCTTGGTATGCAATCGATCTTTATTTTAAAGGATGTGAGAATAAAAAATTAGCAATAGCAACATCAGCAGATAGATCTTATGGAAGAGTTTTAAGAGCAGATTGGGTATGGGGTAGCTTTGCAAGAATAAAATCACAAAATTACAAACATGCAAAGTCATCTGGATTTTCAGAAAAAGTTTCAAGAGAAGTTGCACTTAAACCTCATTTAAATATTGGATTATTTAGTTTGGAAGAAAGTGCTCCTCATTGGGAAATTTGGCAAAAAAATTTAAAAAAAGCATTGTCCTCTGGAAAAATTTGGGGTTCAGAGCAAATAGCGATGAATATTACAATATATTCAGATAAATTAGATGTGGAAATTCTACCTGCTTACTGCAACTGGACTCTAATAGAAGCAATTAAATTTGACAAAAAACAAAATACTTTTGTTGAACCATATTTACCAAACCATGAAATAGGAATTATTCATTTAGCAGGAAAAAATAATGATAATATAAGAAATAATAAAGATTATGTATCCAAAATTAAAACATTAGATGGAGATATAATTAAAAAATCCCTAAGATTTGAGAATTAATTGAAAAAGAATAAATTTTCTAAGAATTGGATCATCAAGCAAAAAAGAGATATTTATGTCAAAAAATCAAAATTAGAGGGTTATAGGTCAAGAGCTGTATACAAATTGCAAGAAATAAACAATAAATTTAAAATAATTAAAAATAATATTTTAGTTATAGATCTTGGTGCAGCTCCAGGCAGTTGGTCTCAGTATATATCAAGAAATTTTAGTAAATCTAAAATAATATCAATTGATTTAAAGGATATTGAGCCAATTAAAAATTTAGTACATATAAAAGGGGATTTTACAGAGGAGCAGCAAAAAAAAAATATCAAAAATTATTTTGGTAAAAAAGTAGATCTTATAGTCTCTGATATGGCGGTTAACACCACAGGCAATAAAAGTGTAGACTCATTAGTTACAGGAGAATTATGTTTAGAGGCAATGAATTTTGCCATTGAATTTCTAAATAAAAAAGGAAATTTTATTTCTAAACTTTTTATGGGATCATCTTTTAACGAGATTGTCGCATTAGGTAAAAAATCTTTTAATGATGTTGATATTTTTAAGCCACCTTCAAGCAGAAAAGACTCTAAAGAGAATTTTATAATTTGTAGAAATTTAAGATAGTTATCCTTTTATTTTTTCAAGAATCATTTATACAGGGACATGGAAACTATTAAAGAAGCTTTAACATTTGATGATGTTACTTTAGCGCCAAATTACTCATCAATTCTACCTAGTGAAGCAAACACCTCTGTGAATTTAACAGAAAGTTTAAAGATAAAAATACCACTTTTGTCATCTGCAATGGATACTGTTACAGAGTCTTCAATGGGGATTGCAATGGGTATAGCTGGGGGATTAGGAATAATTCATAGAAACTTAAATATCCAAGAACAGATTAAAGAAATTAGAAAAGTAAAATCAAAAAAAATATTAATAGGTGCAGCAGTTGGTGCAAGCGAAAAAGAATTAAATAGAGCTGAAAAAATATTAAAAGAAAACTTAGATATAATAGTAATTGATACAGCACATGGACATTCCAAAAAAGTAGGAGATATAATTAAAAAAATAAAAAAAATATGTCCCAAAAAAACAGCAATTTGTGCTGGAAATATAGCTACAGCAGAAGCTGCAAAGTTTTTGGTTGGATTAGGTGTTGATATTATAAAAGTAGGAATAGGCCCAGGTTCTATTTGTACAACAAGACTTGTAGCAGGAATAGGAGTTCCACAACTAAGTGCTATATTAAATGTTAAAAAGGGAATAGGGAAAAGTAAAACAAGATTAATTGCTGATGGAGGAATAAAATTTTCTGGTGATATTGCTAAAGCATTAGCAGCCGGCGCAGATGCAGTTATGATTGGTTCATTATTTGCAGGTACAGATGAAGCACCTGGAAAAAAAATAAAGAAAAATGGGAAATTATATAAATATTTTAGGGGTATGGGATCAATAGGTGCAATGAATAAAGGATCAGCAGACAGATATTTTCAAACGAAACAAAAAGATTCATCAAAATATGTAGCGGAAGGTGTAGAGGGATACATTAAATACAAAGGTAAAGTTGATAATATAATATACAACTTAGTTGGAGGTTTGAAATCTTCAATGGGTTACATGGGAGCCAAGAAAGTAATTGATCTGAGAAAAAAACCAAAATTTGTTAAAATTACTAAAGCAGGATTTTACGAAAGTATGGTACATAATATAGATGTTGTGAAAAAATAAATATGAAATATTTAATTTTAATATTTACATTAATTTCATTTAGCCTTTTTGCTAAGGCGAATGAAAATAATTTTTTTAAGGAAGCAAAGGATTTATTTGACAAGGAAAAATATGAAGATTCAAAGTTTTTATTTCATAGAAATATAGTCTATAACCCAAAAGACTCAGCATCTTACCTTTATTTAGCTAAAATTTTTAAAATTGAAGAAGATAAAAGACAAGAAGAAAAGAATATAAAAACTACTTTACTTTTAGATCCTAAGAATGAAGAGGCAATGTTCCTTTTAATTGATATAGAATTAGAAAGATCAAATTTTTCAAAAGCAGATGAATTGAGTAAAGATTTTAAGAAAATTTGTGTAGATATGTGTGAAAAAATTGCTTCAATTGAAAGTCGTTTAAAAGATTTTGAAAGAAAAGATGCGTCTTGAGGACACTCTCAATAAAATACTAATTGTAGACTTTGGTTCCCAATTTACACAGTTAATTGCAAGAAAAATCAGAGAACTGGGCATTTATTGTGAGATAGTCAGTCACAAAAAAATAGAAAAATTCACAAAGTTTGAAAAAAATATTAAAGGTATAGTTTTATCTGGTGGTCCTTTAAATGTCTATGAGAGTAAAAAAGTAAAATTTAATAATAAAATGCTTAAACTAGGAGTACCTTTACTAGGCATTTGTTTTGGTCATCAAATTATTTCAAAATCAATGGGAGGAAGTGTAAGAAGTTCTAAATATAGAGAATTTGGACTTGCCGAAGTAAAAGAAACCAGAAAAAGCAAATTAACTAAAGATTTTTTTTCTAAGGGAAAAAATAATGTATGGATGAGCCATGCAGATCAAGTAACAAAATTACCAAAAAATTTTAAAATAATTGCAAAAAGTATAAATTCTAAGATGTGTATTATTGAAAATGTAGAAAAAAAAATGTTTGGTATTCAATTTCACCCAGAAGTAAGCCATACTACCAAAGGAAAGCTAATACTTAAAAATTTTGTATTTTCTATATGTAAATTAACTAAAAATTGGTCTTCAAGAGACCAGAAAAAAAAATTAATAAATGAAGTAAGAAATAGCGTAGGAAATTCAAAGGTTATTTGTGCACTATCTGGAGGTGTTGATAGCAGTGTAGTTGCTAAATTACTATCAAATGCCATAGGGAAAAAATTAACATGTATATTTGTTAATACTGGTCTACTTAGGAAAGGTGAAGAAAAGGAAGTTGTAAACACATTTAAGAAGAGATTCAAAATTAATTTAATCTATGTAAATGCAGAAAATTTATTTTTGTCAAAATTAAAAAATGTTCACGATCCAGAAAAAAAAAGAAAAATAATAGGAAATCTTTTTATTAAAATTTTTGAAAAATATTCAAATAAAATTAAAAATGTAAAATTTTTAGCCCAAGGAACTTTGTATCCTGATTTAATTGAAAGTAAATCTGTTACAGGAAGCCAAACATCAAAAATTAAATCACATCATAACGTGGGTGGTTTGCCAAAAAAAATGAAACTTAAATTAATAGAGCCATTGAAATTTCTTTTTAAAGATGAAGTTAGAAAATTAGGATTAGAACTTGGATTAAGTCATGAAATTATATCAAGACACCCATTTCCAGGACCAGGTCTTGCAATAAGAATGCCTGGTATAATCACCAAAGAAAAAATAAAAATTTTGAAGGAAGCAGATAATTATTTTATTAAGTCTTTAAAAGACAATAATCTATATGATAAAATTTGGCAGGCTTATGCTGCCTTACTTCCAGTTAAGACGGTTGGGGTTATGGGAGATAATAGAACTTATGAATATCTTTGTTTATTAAGGGCAATCACCTCAGAAGACGGAATGACAGCAGATTTCTTTCAATTTAATAAATCCTTCATGCAGTCAATATCCAATCAAATTGTAAATAATATAAGAGGTATTAATAGAGTGGTTTATGATGTTACTTCAAAGCCACCAAGTACTATTGAATTGGAATAATAAGACTATATAAGTAAATCATATGAAATATTTACATACAATGATCAGGGTTTCGAATATTGAAGACTCACTAAAATTTTTTTGTGATGGTTTAGGACTAAAAGAAACAAAAAGAATGGAAAATGAAAAGGGAAGATACACATTAGTTTTCCTTGCAGCTCCAAATGACGAAAATGCTGAAATTGAATTAACTTATAACTGGGACGGAGATAATTTAGGTGATGGATCTAGAAATTTTGGACATTTAGCTTACAGAGTTGATAATATTTATGAAACTTGTCAGAGACTAAAAGATATGGGTTATACAATAAACAGACCTCCCAGAGATGGTCATATGGCTTTTGTTAGATCTCCAGATAAAATATCAGTTGAAATACTTCAAGAGGGAAACTTAGAACCCATAGAACCTTGGAAATCTATGGAAAATACGGGTACTTGGTAAGCAGGTATTTATGCTTACAAAAACGAGTAGGCTAGTTCTTAAAAAAAGAAATAAGTCAAAAATTGTTTGTTTAACTGCTTATTCAAAAAATATAGCAGAGGAGATTGATAACTACGTAGATTTAATACTTGTGGGTGATTCATTGGGTTCAGTTTTATATAATTTTGAAACTACAAGAAAAGTAAATTTATCAATGATGATTGAGCACTCCAAGAGTGTAAGAAAAGGAGTTAAAAAAAGTTTATTGATTGTAGACATGCCTTTCAATACATACAAAAATAAATCTCAAGCACTTAAGAATTGTAAAAAAGTAATGAAAGAAACAAAATGTGATGGCATAAAATTAGAAGGAGGCAGAAAAATAATAGATATTATAAAATATTTAATTAAATTTAAAATACCTGTAATGGGTCATATAGGCATAACACCACAAACCGTAAGAGGTAAATTTAAATACAAAGGTAAAACGAATCTAGAAAAAAAAAATTTGTTAAAAGATTCTAAGTCCTTAGAAGATGCTGGTGTATTTGCAATTGTTCTAGAATGTATTGAAAAAAAAGTTTCGAAAGAAATTACAGAGTCAATTAACATTCCCACAATAGGAATAGGTTCATCAAATTTTTGTGATGGTCAGATTTTAGTTACAGATGATTTATTGGGACTAACAGATAATAAAATAAAATTTGTAAAAAAATATGCCAATTTGAAAAGCAATGTAAGTAAAGCAGTTAAAAAATTTAAATTAGATGTTAAGAAAGGCTCATACCCATCAATTAAATATTCTTATTAAAAATATTTTTTAAACTCTTCGTTTATATTTAAAATTTCCAAGTCTACAAGTCCACCAATAATAAGTTGTATTGCCAGTATAAGAATAAATGCCATTCCAACATAGACGACCCATAAATGTTTCTGGACATAATTAGCTAAATAAGTGGCCATTGCACCTGTGAGTACTACAGATAAAATTAAACCAAAAATCATGAATCCAAAGTTACCCTTAGAAGCCCCAACAACACCTATAACATTATCAAAACTAATTGTAATATCTGCAAAAAGTACTTTGTACATACCCTTAGCAAATGATGGTTCTAAAGATTTTTTTGTAGGTGATTTAGTTTGTTTTTGAACTTGTAAAAGATCTTTTCTTAAATCGTTAACTATCCAGATTAATAGCAAACCTCCTAGAATTTTTATAAAGTAAAATTTGAATAAATATGTAGCAAATACTGCAAATAAAACTTTAAAGACTAAAGCTCCAACTACTCCCCAAAATATAATTTTTTTTCTATTTTTAGGGACAAAATTAGATGCGATAAGACCAATTATTATGGCATTATCAGCAGTCAAAATTATATTTATAAATATAATTTGTAGTAAAATAAGGGCTTCTTCGATCAAGATAACTATATAATAGTTGTATTTTCTAAATTTTCAATAAAACTTAGAAAATTTCTATTGATTTAATAAATAATACATAATCAGATGTATTTTTTTAAAAATAAGGAGGATTAATGAAAAATTTAAAAACTTTAATTTCTATTTTATTTTCTGTTTTATTAACTGCTAACGTAAATGCTGCTGAGAAGTGGGATATGGCTTTAGCTTACGGTGCAAGCAATTTTCATTCAGCTAACGCTGCAGAATTTGCTAAAAATGTTTCAGAAAAAAGTGGAGGCAAATTAACTATTGTAACTCATCCTGGAGGATCATTATTTAAAGGTGGAGAAATCTTTAGAGCTGTTAGAACTGGTCAAGCCCAAATGGGGGAGAGATTTATGTCGGCTCTTGGAAAAGTAGATCCTATTCTTGAGATTGACTCACAACCATTCTTAGCAACATCATATGATGATGCTATGAAACTTTACCAAGCTTCAAAACCAGCTATTATTGAGAGTTTGAGTCAAAAAGGATTGGTATTTTTATATGCTGTGCCATGGCCTGCACAAGGTTTGTATAGTAAAAATGAGATTAATAGTGTTTCAGATTTAGAAGGTTTAAAATTTAGAGCTTATAATTCAGCAACAATTAGAATTGCTGAACTTACTGGTATGGCTCCAACTAAAATTGAAGCTGCAGAAATTAGTCAAGCATTTTCAACTGGAGCAGTTGAGAGTATGATTACTTCACCAACTACTGGTAAAAATAGTAAAATTTGGGAGAACGGAGTAAAATATTTCTATGATATAGCTGCTTGGTTCCCAAAAAATATGGTGGTTGCTCATAGAGGATCTTGGAACAAACTAGATGCAGATACTCAAAAATTAATAATGAAAGAAGCAACTGCTGCAGAAGAAAAAGGTTGGATGCTTTCTAGAGTTGGAAATATTGAAGATAAAAAAGCTTTAGCTGCTGCGGGAATGACAGTAGGCAAAGTAAACGCTGATTTAGAAAAACATTTCCAAAAAGTTGGAAAAAAAATGGCAAAGGAATGGAAGAAAAAGGCTGGCAAAACAGGAGCTAGCGTACTTGCTGCTTACAAATAAAATTAATATAATGAGAAAGGCCGTTTAAAAAAACGGCCTTTTTTATGTTACAAAAAATTAATAAATATTTAAATAATCTTTATAATTTCTCAGGATATATCGCGGCTTTTTTTTTAATTTTGATAGCAGTTTTTATTTTAACTGGAATTGCCTCAAGAATGTTTGGTTTTTATATAAGAGGTTTAGCCGAGTATTCTGGTTACTGTATGGCAGCTTCCTCATTTTTTGCTCTTTCATACACTTTTGTAAATGGAGGCCATATCAGAATCACATTATTTTTAGAAAAGGCCACAGATTTAAGAAAAAAGTTTCTAGAAATTTGGAGTTTAAGTGTTGCATCTATTTTTTCAGGATACATGGCCTTTTATTTTCTAAAAATGTTAAAGATATCTTATGAGTTTCAAGAAAGAAGTGAAGGTGCTGATGAAATTTTAATTTGGATACCTCAATCTAGTGTATCAATTGGTTCATTATTATTTTTTATATGTGTCTTTCATCAATTAATTTTAAGAATAGTTAATAAGCATGATTGAAATTTTATTAGCATTTTTTTTTATTAGTGTTTTACTGTTTTTTTTAGGATCTGGTATATGGGTAGCCATCAGTATGGTTGGTGTATCTTCAATAGGTATGATTTTGTTTACTTCTAGACCAGTAGGGGATGCGATGGCCACAACAATATGGGGAGCTTCATCATCGTGGACACTAACAGCATTACCATTATTTGTGTGGATGGGTGAAATTCTTTTTAGAACTAAATTATCAGAAAATTTATTTGAAGGATTGGCACCATGGCTTCAGCAGTTACCAGGAGGTTTAATACACGTTAACGTTGTTGGTTGTGCCTTGTTTGCCGCTATCTCTGGATCATCTGCCGCAACAGTTGCTACAGTTGGAAAAATGTCAATTCCAGAACTAAGAAAAAGAAAATATCCTGAAAAAATTTTGCTTGGAAGTTTGGCAGGGTCAGGAACATTAGGTCTTTTAATTCCACCCTCAATAATTTTAATTATTTATGGTGTAACTGTTCAAGAATCAATTGCAAAACTTTTTATAGCTGGAATAATTCCAGGGATAATGATTGCTCTAATCTTTATGGGCTATGTAATTGTTTGGTCTTTATTAAATAAAAATAAAATGCCAACAAATTATGAAAATTTTTCATTTTTAAATAAACTAGGTAA
>CACGVB010000005.1 GCA_902576395.1 uncultured Pelagibacteraceae bacterium | reverse complement strand
CCCATTAATACTTCAAACTTTTTAACAAAAAAGTCATTTAAAATATCTAGTTCCGAGTTAAGATCAAACAACAACTGAGCCTCATCTTTTTTATTCTGAGTTATTAAGCAATAAATTTTGAAATATGTTAAGTATTCATCGGTAATTAAACTTAAACTATCAACAGCAGAGCATGAATTTTCTATTTTGTTTAATGACAAGTAATAATCAGCTACGTGTTTTATGAGTCTCTCTTTATCTTTTATTGATGAATTTTTTTGAATAAATTCTTCAACTAAATCAAAATCTTTTTTTTTAATTAGATGGTCAAGTGTGAAATTTTCAAATTCATGTAATGAAAAGTTTTGATTTGGAATATAAGAGTTTGTTAATAATGCTACGTCCATTAATTTTTCAGAGAAACTTGATAAATTTTTAGATTGTATTTGTTCCAGCAACTTTTTTATTTTTATTCCATCTGTTTTTGACCACATATTAAGGTTTAGGTCGTTGTCATCAGGGTCAAACAATCCAGCCAGCAGAATATCAGAATTATCTAAATTTTGATCTACTACAATATTCTCATCAGAAAGTTTTACTTTGACACCTTCAAGCTGGTCTGTATTAATAGATGTGTCTACATCATTTTTTTGTTCAGTATTTTTTATCTCTTTTTTTTCAATTTCTGACCAAATCTCTTTAACTTCCTGAGCTTGGGCTGATAGAACAAACAAAAAAAAAGAAGCAGAAATTAAAATCTTACTTAATTGTTTTGAAATTTTCATTTGGTAAAATTTTTTCGATTTGTTTGTCTGGTGCAGGCAAATTAATCTGGTTAATCACAATAATGCCAAATACAATTATAAAAATGGCTATTACAATTTTTAAAATTGTCCCTAAGCTAAAAATTTTGTCTTTTCTTGTATTTTTTGTAAATTGCATATAATTTAATAATTTCAAAATAAGACATATTTGTGTTTTTTCAATATAGAAACTCATGAAATCAAATAAAAATATTGTATTAATTGGAATGATGGGATCTGGAAAATCTTCAATTGGCAAAATTTTATCAAAAAAATTAAAATTAACATTTATTGATATTGATCAAAAGATTGAAGAAAGTGAGGATACTAAAATATCAGAAATTTTTAATAAATATGGAGAAGATTATTTCCGTAAAATTGAAGAAAAAATATCTTTAAAATTTCTAAGTTCAGAAAATTCTGTAATATCTTTAGGTGGAGGCGGTTTTATAAATACCTCAATCAGAAAAATGTGTAAGAAAAATTGTTTATCTTTTTGGCTAGATTGGAAAAATGAAACAATAATAAAAAGAATATATAAGAGTAAGAAAAGACCATTAGCAATTAATCTTACTAAAGGTCAAATTAACAATTTAATAAAAGAAAGATCAAAATTTTATAGTTTATCTAGTTACAGGATTAATTGTGATAAATTAGACAAATTTGAAATTATAAATAAGATATTAGAAATTTATGAATACAAATAAACTTTCAATTAAAACAAGCAATAAGAACTACTCAATTGTAATTGGAAGAGATTTAATTGGTAAAATTGATAAAATTTTAAAGGCTAACCGTCTAAAGTTTGATAAATGTTTAATCGTTACAGATAAAAATATTCCTAAAAAGTTTAAAGGACTTTTGTACAAAAATTTAAAAATAAATAAACTTATTAAAATAGAAATTATAGCATCAGAAAAAAATAAGAATTACCGAACAATTGAAAAAATTCATAAAGTTTTATTTGAAAATAGGTTTAATAGAGAAGATTGTGTTATTTCTTTTGGTGGGGGAATTATTGGGGATATAGTTGGATTTGCATCTAGTACATTTAAAAGAGGTATGAAATTTGTAAATATTCCCACAACTTTACTGGCTCAAGTGGATTCATCCATAGGAGGTAAAACAGGTGTAAATAATAAATTTGGAAAAAATTTGATTGGAAGTTTTTATCAACCTGATTTAGTTGTTTCTGACATGAATATTTTAGCTTCTTTACCGAAAAGAGAAATTATTTGTGGATATGCTGAAATATTAAAAAGTAGTATTATAGATAATTTTAATAATTTTCTCTATTTAGACAAAAATTTAAAAAAAATTTTAAAATTAAAATCACCTTTCATTGAAAGATCCATAATTAAAAGCTGTAATTTAAAAAAAAGAGTTGTAGAAAAAGATGAGAAAGAGAAGAACTACAGAAAGATATTAAATTTAGGTCATACTTTTGCTCACGCTTATGAATCTACTTTAGGTTTTTCTAAAAAATTAAATCATGGAGAAGCTGTAATTTTAGGCATTAAAAATGCAGTTAAATTAAGTTTTAAAAGAAAAATTTTATCAAAACAAAAATTAAATATTATTTTAAATCATATTAATAGAATCGGGATGAAACCAGAAATTGAAAAATTATTTAAAAAAAAACATATGTCTAAAATTATGAATTATATGAGAAGTGATAAGAAAAATAATTCAAATAATATTAATTTAATTTTAGTAAAAGATTTTGGAAAAATAAAAATTGACTTTCAGATTAGCCCTAAAAATTTAAAAAAATATTTATCTAGTAGTTTAAATTAATTTAATTTGCAACGAATGAATATATTTTTTTAATTCGTCATCTAAAATTTTGTAAATAAACCTTGTTGAATATAACTTGCTTTTATTCTTTAACTCATCAGATTCAATTGAAAGAACAATATGAAATTTTCCATTTTCGTAAGATTTGTGATTTTTGTGTAAGAATGACTTATCCTCTATATAAACTTTTGAAATACAATCCTGCGACAAAATTTTTTTTTCTATAGTTTCAATTAGTTGATTAATGTTCATTTTATAAAGTATTATACATCATGAAAAACATTTGCGATTGGAATAATTGCTCAGAGGAAGGTCTTTTTAGAGCACCCAAAGAAAGAGATAATAGCAAAGATTATAGATTACTATGTTTAAACCATGTTAAAGAATTCAATAAAAGTTGGAATTATTTTACAGGTATGAGTGATCAGCAAATAGTTGATTTTTTAAGGTCTGACATAACTTGGCACAAACCAACACAAAGTTTTAGTTCATCTGATAATTTCTTCAAAGTTCTTTGGAGTAATGCTTTAAAAGATGAGATGGATAAATTTAAATTTAACAATGATTTTAATAATATGAATAAATTTAAATTTAATAATAATGATTTAAAAGCCTTTAATATATTAGGAATTAGTGTTGGGTTAAAATGGGAAAAAGTTCAAGAAAAATTTAAAAAGCTTGTCAAAAAATTTCACCCTGATATGAATTCTGGAAATAAAAAATTTGAAGACAAGCTTAAAGTAATTACTCTAGCTTATACTCAATTAAAAAATACATATAAGGATAAAATTGACACCAAATATTAACCATACCCCTGACATTAAGTTATCTATTAAACAAACTTTTGGAATTGAAAGTAACATGGAAGTTGATGCATTTTCAAAAACCAGTGAGTACGTCCCAGAAATTGATAAAACTTACAAGTTCGATAAAGATACAACATTGGCTATTTTGTCAGGATTTTCTTTTAATAAAAGAGTTTTAATTCAAGGGTACCATGGAACTGGGAAATCAACGCACATTGAACAAATTGCTGCGAGATTAAATTGGCCTTGCATAAGAATTAATCTTGATAGCCATGTTAGTAGAATTGACTTAATAGGAAAAGATTCAATAGTAATTAAAGATGGTAAACAAATCACTGAATTTAAAGAAGGAATACTACCTTGGTCAATTCAAAATCCTGTTGCCTTAGTTTTTGATGAATATGACGCTGGAAGACCAGATGTAATGTTCGTTATTCAGAGAGTACTTGAGTCAGAGGGTAGCTTTACTTTATTAGATAAAAATAAAGTTATTAAACAAAATAAATTTTTTAGGCTTTTTGCAACAACAAATACTGTAGGACTAGGTGATACAACTGGATTATATCACGGAACACAACAAATTAATCAGGGACAAATGGATAGATGGAATATTGTATCTACATTAAACTATCTCAGTTTAGATAAAGAAATGGAAATTATATTAGGTAAGAACAAAAATTTAAATAATCCTAAAGGTAAAGAACAAGTCTCAAACATGATAAAAGTTGCTTCTCTTACAAGAAAAGGATTTATGGCAGGTGATATATCTACAGTAATGAGTCCTAGAACAGTTTTACATTGGGCAGAAAATTCAGAAATTTTCAAAGATATCGGGTATGCATTTAGAGTTACATTTTTAAACAAATGTGACGACACTGAGAAAAATACTATTGCCGAATATTATCAAAGATGTTTTGGAGATGAATTGCCAGAGTCAATGATCAATATTCAAATTTGATGAACAAAGATGACAGTATTAAAGAAAAGTTCAAGCAAGCCCTTCAATCAACTTACAAAGTAATTTCGAATGATTATAAAGTTGTCAAAAATAATAAAAATTATGAAAAAGATTATGATATTGGGAATATTGACAATATTAATGATATAAATCAATTCAAAAAACTAAGAGCCGAAACAGATTCTAAGGCTTTGAAAAGAAGATTTTCAAACAGAAAATTATTAGATAAAAACAATCCACAAAATCCATCATGTAGAACACTCTACCAGCTTGCAGAAAAGGTAAGATATGAATTGCTTGGTTCAGAGATGCTAAAAGGAATTTCCAAAAATTTTAAAGAAAATTATAAAAATAGACTTCAACATCTTAAACAAGAAAAGATAACAAAAAAAGAAGACACAAATATTGTTGATGCATTTGAAATTTATATGACAAACAAATTTTTTAATGTCGAATTATACCCGGAGAACAAAGAAATTCTTAAATTTTGGGAGAAAGATTTTAATAAGTCAATAGATAAACATTTTGAATTTTTAAATGAAAATCTAGAAAATCAAGAAGTCTATAATGCTAAATTTTCTGAAATTTTAGAAGGTATGGATATATTTGAAAGTGATGACACAACTGAAAAAGAAAATGAAGAAGATGATGATACGCAAGATCAAAATAATTCTAATAACAATGAAGACAAAGATAATAATGACTCTAGTAAAACAAGCGAAGATGAAAACATAAGCCAGGGAATGGATAGCGAGGATGAAGTAAATGAGTTTAGACTTGAAGATCAGCTTGGTAGTGAAAATAACGAGGATACAGAATCTGAAAATGTTATACAAAAAAAAAATTTGAGTGTAAGTGATAAAGAATACAAAATATTTACTACTGAATTTGACGAAGTTGCAAAAGCAGAGAGTTTAGACACAGCTGAAGAAATTCAAAAACTAAGAAGAAATTTAGACCAACAACTCACAAGTTTTCAAGATTTAATTACCAAGTTAGCAAATAAATTACAAAGACAATTAATGGCTAAACAAAATCGATCATGGGAATTTGATCTAGAAGAGGGTTTGTTAGATAGTTCAAAATTACCTAGAATTATTATTGACCCATATAACTCCTTATCATTTAAAAAAGAAAAAGATTTAGACTTTAAAGATACAATTGTAACGCTTTTAATTGACAACTCTGGGTCAATGAGAGGTAGACCAATAACAATAGCTGCAATATGTGCTGATATTTTATCCAGAACCTTAGAAAGATGTTCAGTTAAAGTTGAAATACTAGGTTTTACGACAAAAAATTGGAAAGGTGGTAAAAGTCGCCAGGAGTGGAATAGATTGGGTAAAACTAAAAATCCTGGAAGACTTAATGATTTAAGACATATAATTTATAAAGGTGCGGATTCTCATTGGAGGCAATCAAAAAAGAATTTGGGGTTGATGCTAAAAGAGGGTTTATTAAAAGAAAATATAGATGGTGAAGCTATAACGTGGGCTTTTAATAGATTAAAAAAAAGAAAAGAGGAAAGAAAAATCCTTATGGTTATTTCAGATGGAGCACCAGTAGATGACTCAACATTATCAGTTAATTCAGGAGACTTTTTAGAAAAAAATTTGAAGAAAATTGTTAAATTTATTGAGAATAAAAGTGAAGTAGAAATATTAGCTATAGGAATTGGTCACGATGTATCTCGATATTATAAAAAAGCAATCAAAATTTCCGATGTACAAGAGCTTGGGGATGTAATGATAGATCAATTAAGTGGACTATTTGAAAATAAAAAACTTCACTAAAGGTTAATTAAATCTTTATTAGACCACTCTATTTTAATTTCTGCACCACCTCTTGTCTCTGAATTCCTAATTAAGAGTTTTGCCTTATTTTTTTCTAACAAAGTTTTACCTATAAAAATTCCCAAACCCAATCCTGCTCTTGATTTATTTTTAGATTGCAATGATTTTATATATGGATCTCCAATTTTGGTTAATATATCTTTAGGGAATCCTGAACCATCATCTTCGACAGATATCGAAGAGTTTACACTGTCACTAGTTATTGAAATATAAATATTTTTTTTTGCAAACTTATTTGCATTTCCAACAAAGTTTCTTATACCATAAACAATTTCAATTAATTTTGAAATTTCAATGGAATTATAATTCTGCTCAGTATTGATAATAAAATTTTTATCTGATATTTCTTTGAAAGAATTCACAATTTCTTTCACATACTCATGAAGAGTAATATCCTTATCTATAAAATCATCTTCAACTGCAGGATTTAAAGACAATCTTTTTAATATTTCATTACATCTATCTACTTGACTTACAAGTAATTCAATATCTTTTTTTAGATCATTATTATTTTTAAAATTATTATACAAATCTTGAGAAATAATTTTAATTGTAGAAAGTGGAGTACCTAAAGAGTGAGCTGCTGCTGCTGCTTGTCCACCTAATGAAACTAATTCGTTCTCTTTAGAAATAACTTCCTGAATTTTATCTAATGCATCTTTTCTAACTTTTGACTCATTTCCAAATGTTAAAGCAAAAAAATTCAGAAAAATAAGTGCAATAATTAAAGCTAAAGGTACTGAATAATAATAGTAATTACTAAAAATATATTCATTTAATGGTGAAGGTAATTCTTCATGATAGAAAGTAAGTAGAATAATTGAAGAAATTGTCAAAATTATTAATAAAATATTTGTTCTAATACTTAGGCTATTTGAGGCAAATATACTTGGTATAATCAAGAATATTGAGAATGGATTTATAGTGCCACCAGTTAAATAAAGCAAAAAACTTAATTGTATAATATCAAGGGTCAGAAAAGTTAAAGATATTTTTTCTTGTAATTGATTTTTTTTAAAATAATAAAATAAGAAAATATTACTTAAAGCACCCAATAAAACTATAACATTTGCTAATAAAAAATTAAATTCAAATTTAAATAAGAATGCGACTGCATTTATAGTAATAAATTGCCCTATTACACCTATCCATCTTAAATTGACGTATGTAATTTTGTTTAAGTACGATGATTTGGAATTGCTGCTTAACTCCATTAATTAAATATCTAAATTAACAACATTTATAGCGTTATCTACAATAAAATCTTTTCTAGAAGCAACATCGTTGCCCATTAATGTTTGAATAAGGTTTTGATCTTTTTGAAGATTTTTTGAATATTGAACTTGAAGTAAGTTTCTTGTCTCTGGATTTAAAGTAGTATTCCATAATTCTTCAGGGTTCATTTCGCCAAGACCTTTAAATCGTTGAATATTTAGTTTAGATTTTTCTAATTGAATAATTTTATCAAATTCTTTAGAATTTTTCTTAATTTTTTTTATATCCTTAGAATTCTTAATTATATAATTTTCAAGATCTTTTTCATCTTTTATGTAAATACCTTTGGAGCCTTTATTTATTTTAAAAAGAGGTGGTTGGGCTAAATAGACATGACCTTTTTCTATTAATTTATTAAAAGGGATATTATTAAAAAAAGTTAAAAGTAATGCTCTAATATGTGAACCATCAACGTCTGCATCTGTCATAATTATAATTTTTCCATATCTTAAATCCTCTAGGTCTATTTCTTCTGTTTTAGGATCTAATCCGAGAGCATTTATCAATGTAACAATTTCATTTGAAGAAATCATCTTTGATAATGATTTTGTTCTTAGGTCACTTTGATTTCCATTTTTTTTTGATCCATTCATCTCAGTATATGTATTTAAAATTTTTCCCCTCAATGGTAGTACTGCTTGGTATTCTCTATTTCTTCCCTGTTTAGCTGATCCTCCAGCTGAGTCTCCCTCAACAATAAATAATTCTGTTCCCTCTTGTTTTGAAATTTGACAATCTGCCAATTTTCCAGGTAATCCAGTGAGCTCTAAAGCTCCTTTTCTTCTAACGTTTTCTCTTGCTCTTTTGGCAACATCTCTTGCTACTGCAGCCTGAATTATTTTCGTTAAAATTATTTTAGAAACAGATGGGTTTTGATCAAACCAAATTGACAATTTTTCATTAACTATACCTTCAACAATGTTTCTTACTTCTGAGGAAACTAATTTGTCTTTTGTCTGAGATGAAAATTTAGGATCTGGGATTTTCACAGAAAGAACACATGTCAAACCTTCTTTAATATCATCTCCAGACAGTAAAACTTTACTTTTTTTTAATAAATTTTGCTCTGATGCATATTTGTTTACAACTCTTGTTAATGCACTTCTAAATCCTAAAAGATGAGTACCTCCATCTTTTTGATAAATATTATTAGTATAGGGGTACACATCCTCATTATATCCTGCATTCCATTTTAATGAACACTGAACATCAATGTTACTTTTTATTCCCTCGATATAAATAGGTTTTCTAAACAAATCATTATCACTCTTATTTTTTAATTTTTCTCGTTTTTCATCTAAAAATTCAACAAACTCATTTATGCCACCATCAAATTTAAATTCATTAGTTTTTATTTTTTTTTGAGTTAGATCATTAATTGTGATTTTAACTCCTTTGTTTAAAAAAGCTAATTCACGCATTCTTTTTTGAATAATTGAAAAACTAAATTTTGTAGATGAGAAAATGTCTTTAGAAGGTAAAAAATTTATTTTTGTACCAGTATTCTTTGACTTACCTGTTACTTTTAGTGGTATTTTAGTTTCTCCATTTATAAACTCGACAAAATGTTTTTTTCCATCTCTTTCAACGTACAATTCTAATTTTTGTGAAAGAGCATTGACTACTGAAACTCCAACTCCATGCAGACCTCCTGAAACTTTATAAGAATCATGATCAAATTTACCACCAGCATGTAATTGTGTCATTATAACTTCTGCTGCTGATTTTTTTTCTTCTTTGTGAAAGTCAACTGGTATTCCTCTACCATCATCTTCAACAGTAATTGACCCATCAGAATTTATGCTTACCTCAATTTTTTTACAATGACCTGCTAATGCCTCATCGATGGAATTATCTACAACTTCATAGACCATATGATGCAAACCAGTTCCATCATCTGTGTCACCGATATACATACCAGGTCTTTTTCTTACTGCTTCAAGACCTTTTAAAACTTTAATGGAATCCGCTTGATAAGTATTAGTATTATTTTTTGTCATTAATTTTTATAAGGAGGTATCTTTTATACCATTTTTGAAATTTTTAATAAAATCTCTTATGACTTTAAGCTTAAATTAGTTAATAATATCAACGATAATGGTAGGTATTTTAAAAAAATTTTTCTATTTATAGATTCTTTTGAATAAAAGCCATTTTTAGGTTGAAAATTAATGGCGGAGAGAATGGGATTCGAACCCATGATAGAGTTTCCCCTATACACGCTTTCCAAGCGTGCGCCTTCAACCACTCGGCCACCTCTCCTTTTATTTCTCTTTAGATATTTTGAGCACACCTATAAATGCCTCTTGTGGGATCTCAACTTTTCCAAATTGTTTAGCCCTTGCTTTTCCTTTTTTTTGTTTTTCAAGTAACTTTCTTTTTCTATCTGTAGCTCCACCACCATGAATTTTTGTTAAAACATCTTTTTTAAAACCTTTAATTGTTTCTCTTGCAATAATCTTCCCACCAATTGCTGCTTGAACTGGTATCATAAAATTATGCCTTGGAATTAACTCTTTTAATTTTTCACATACCTCTCTTCCTGTTTTTTGAGCGAAATCTTTATGTATCATCATAGCTAAAGCGTCAACTGGTTCCGTATTTACAAGAATACCCATTTTAACTAGATCTCCTTCTCTATGACCAATTATTTCATAATCAAAACTTGCGTATCCACTTGTCATTGATTTTAATCTATCATTAAAATCAAACACTACTTCGTTTAAAGGTAATTCATAATTTACAACAGCTCTGTTTCCAGAGTAACTCAAATTTGTCTGAACTCCTCTTTTATCCTGACATATTTTTATTATAGGTCCTAAGTACTGATCGGGTGTAATAATTGTTGCTTTGATCCATGGTTCCTCAATAAATTTTATCAAAGTTGGGTCTGGTAAACTTGATGGATTTTGAAGATCTTTTATCTCTCCATTATTCATATGGATCTTATATACAACTCCAGGAGTTGTAGTTAATAGATTAATATCAAATTCCCTTTCTAGTCTTTCAGTAACAATTTCTAAATGTAGCAAACCTAAAAAACCACATCTAAAACCTAACCCTAAAGCTGTAGAAGACTCAGGCTCAAAAGAAAAACTAGAATCATTTAATTTTAGTTTAGCTAATCCATCTTTTAATTTTTGATACTCAGAGCTATCAACAGGAAATAATCCACAAAAAACCACTGGTTTACTTGGCTTAAAACCGGGAAGTGTTTCTGATAATGGCTTAGCAGCGTCGCAAATAGTATCTCCAACTTTTGTATCTGATAAAACTTTTATTCCAGTTGTTATAAATCCGATTTCCCCTGAACTAAGTTCGTCTATATCTTTTGGTTTAGGTGTAAACACTCCAACTTTTTCAACAAAATACTCCTGATTATTAGACATCATTTTGATTTTCATATTATTTTTAATTTTCCCATCAATTACTCTTACTAAAATCACTACTCCTAAGTAAGTGTCATACCAACTATCTACTAATAAACACTTTAGTTTTTGATCTTTTTCACCTTTTGGTCCTGGTAAAGTTTGAATAATTTGTTCCAAAATTTCATCAATGCCTTCGCCTGTTTTTCCAGAACAAGGTACAGCATTTACAGTATCGATGCCTATCACATCTTCTATTTGTTTATTTGTTCTATCTATATCAGAAGCTGGTAAATCAATTTTATTTAAAACCGGAATTATTTCATGATTTATATCTAGTGCTTGATAAACATTTGCTAAAGTTTGCGCCTCTACACCTTGAGTACTATCTACAATTAATATCGAACCCTCACAAGCATATAAAGATCTACTAACTTCATAACTAAAATCAACATGGCCTGGGGTATCTATAATGTTAAGAATATAATTTTTTCCATTTTTTGATTTATAATTTAATTTTACTGTTTGAGCTTTTATTGTTATGCCTCTTTCTCTTTCAATATCCATAGAGTCTAAAACCTGTGATTTCATTTCTCTATCTGTCAACCCACCACATCTATGTATAATTCTATCAGCAATAGTTGACTTACCATGATCGATATGAGCAATGATTGCAAAATTTCTTATATTATCGATTTTTGTAGACATTTAGGATCTAATTTTTGCCCCAGATTTAGTTTCAACAGTTGAAATGATTAATTTATTAATTTTTTCAAGATCACTCTCTTCTAATGTTTTTTCAGATGATTGAATTGTAACGTTAAGTGCAATTGATTTTTTGCCGTCTGGTATATTATCACCTTCATAAATATCAAAGATTTTAATTGACCTTATTAAATTTGGATCAATTGATGATATGATTTCTATTATATCCTGTGCTTTAAAATTTTTATCAACTATAAACGCAAAGTCTCTTTCTGATTTTTGATAGTCAGAGTACTCAAAATTAGGTTTTTGATCTTTGAGTTTAATTTTATTTTCTTTTAAATGATCTAGATAAATCTCAAAACCTACTAGACCTTCAGTTTTTATATCAAGTTTTTTAACAATATTTGGATGTATGTCTCCGAAATAAGCAACAGGTTCAATATCATCCTTATCAAGATAGACTGAGCCAGCTTTGCCTGGGTGATAATATGAAGGAGAATTATCTCTTATAAAGAATCTTTTCTTATCATATCCAGCTTCGACAAGTGTCTGAATAGCATCTTTTTTTACATCAAAAACATCAACTGGTCTTTCTTTTTCGTTCCAATTTAACCTTGATACTTTTCCTGATTTAATTGCTCCTATAACTGTTAATTGCTCACCTGGCTTGCTATTCTTAAAAATTGGGCCAATTTCGAAAAGCGAAATATCTTTAAATCCTCTGTCTAAATTTTTCTTTAAATAAAAAGTTAAATTTGTGAAAATTGAATTTCGTAAAACATCTAAGTCTGAACTTATTGGGTTTACTATTTTTATTTCTTCTAGATTTTCTTTAAAAAGATTATTTATTTTCGAGTCTGTAAATGACCAGGTTACAGTCTCAAAATAACCTTTTGATGCGACAGATCGTTGTAGAAAGTGAAAGAGTTTTTGTTGTTTATTTAATGTATCATTTATTTTAGTTTTTTCAGGCTCTAGTGTTTCTATGTTATTATATCCTTTAATTCTTACTATTTCTTCAACTATATCTATTGGTTGAATTATATCAGGTCTCCAGGTAGGTATTTTTAAATCTAATTCTAATTTCTTCTTAGATACCTCAAATCCCAATTCAGTTAAAATTTTGACAATCTCATTATCATTTATTTTAAAACCAGTTATTTTTTCAAATAAAGAGACTTTGAATTTAATTTTTTTTTTTTCATACTTATCTGTTTTTTGAATATCAAAATTACTTATTTTACCACCACAAATCTCAGATATTAATTCAGCAGCTTTTGACAAACCTAATTCAATCGATCGAGGATCAATTCCCCTTTCAAATCTAAATTTTGCATCAGTATCAATATTTAATAATTTTGACGTTTTTCTAATTGATCTAGGAATAAAATACGCAGATTCTAATAAAATGTTTTTAGTATTAATTTCAGTTCCAGAACGTGTGCCTCCAATGACTCCTCCCAAGCCTAAAACTCCAGATTTATCAGAAATAACACACATATCATCACCTAATTTATACTCTTTGTTATCAAGGGCCTTAAAAGTTTCACCCTTTTTTGAATTTCTTACTATAATTTCTCTATCAATTTTATCTGCATCATAAGCATGAAGTGGTCTATTTAAGTCTAACATTACATAATTTGTAATATCAACAATTGCTGAAATTGGTTTTTGACCAAGTGAAATAATTTTTTCTTTCAGCCATTTTGGACTTTCTTTATTTGTAACACCTGTGATTAAGCAACTACCAAATACTGTACAGCCTTGATTTTCCTCTTTTTTAATTGAAACTTTGATTTTTTGAGATCCATTTTTTTTAATATTTTTATTAGAAATATTTTTTAATTTACCTGCTCCAGCAGCTGCAAGATCTCTAGCTATACCTCTTACCCCTAAGCAGTCGGGACGATTGGGTGTGATCGATAAATCTACAACTTTTTCACTTTTATTTTTAAAAAAATTTTCGCCTATTTTATCAGAGTACTTAGTTGTTTTTAGTTCTGTTATTCCTTCACTTTCGTCTGATAAATTCAATTCAGACTCAGAACATAGCATTCCATAGGAAGTAACTCCTCTAATCTTACTAATTGCAAGTTTCATATTATTTTTTGGAATTATTGATCCTGGACCTGCGTATACAGTTAAAAGATCTTTTTTAGCATTTGGCGCTCCACATACTACTTTAACATTATTTTCCTGGCCAATATCAACATCACATACTCGAAGTCTATCTGCATTTGGGTGCTGTTCAGCATTAATTATTTTTGCTACTATAAAATTGTCTAAATCAGAATTTAAGTTTTCAAAACTTTCAACTTCAAGCCCAATATCTGTTAATTTTTCAATTAAACCGGTATCTTGTATTTTTGTGTCGAGATGTTCTTTTAGCCAACCTAATGTAAATTTCATCTACTAAGACCTCTGTAATTTGATGGAACATCCAATGGGTCGAAGCCAAAATGGTTAAGCCATCTATAGTCAGTCTCAAAAAAAGCTCTTAAATCATTGATTCCATACTTAAGCATTCCAAGTCTATCTATTCCAATACCAAAAGCATAACCTTGGTATTTGTCTGGATTTACTTTTACATTTTTAAGAACATTTGGATGTACCATGCCACAACCTAGAATTTCTAACCATTTATCACCTTCGCCAATCACTATTTTTCCATCTTTCATCTCATAACCAATATCTACCTCTGCGGATGGTTCCGTAAAAGGGAAGTGACTTGGTCTAAATCTCATTTTAATTTTCTTCACCTCAAAAAATGATTTTATAAAATAGTTTAGACATCCTTTTAGATGTCCCATATTAATATCTTTATCAATGTGAAGTCCTTCAACTTGATGGAACATGGGAGAATGAGTTTGATCACTATCTGATCTATAGGTTCTTCCTGGAGCTATAATTTTAAATGGAGGTTTTCCATTTAGCATCGTTCTAATTTGTACTGGAGAAGTATGAGTTCTTAGCAATAATTCTTTTTTATTATCTAAATAAAAAGTGTCATGCATATCTCTCGCTGGATGATTGTCAGGTGTATTTAATGCTGTAAAATTATAATTCTCGTTCTCTATATCTGGCCCTTCTTCAACACTAAACCCAATTTCTGAAAATATTGATGATATCTCATCAATTACTTGTGAAACAGGATGTATTTTTCCTTGATTAATTTCTCTTTCTGGTAAAGTTACATCTACTTTCTCATTTTCAAGTTTAGAGTTAATCTCTTTTATTTCAATTTCTTTAAGTTTAGAATTTATTTTTTTCTGAAGTTCATCTTTTATAGAATTTAAGTCTGATGCAAATTTTTTTCTTTCATCATTTGGTAACGATACTAATGTTTTAAAAGAATTAGAAATTTGTCCATTTTTCCCAAATAATTCTGTCTTTATCTTATTTAAACTTTCAATATTTAAATTACTGTCTAATTTATTTAAATATTCATCTTTAATTTTTTTTATATCGGACATATTCGTAGAATATTTGTTAACTCTAGAAAAACAACAATGAAAATTAATTTAATGCTGCTTGAGCTTTTTTAACAATAGTTTTAAATGCTTCTGGATTATCATAGGCTATTTCGGCTAGTATTTTTCTGTCTATTTTAATACCTATTTTATTGAGGCCATTTATGAATTTGGAATAAGTTAGTCCTTCTAATCTAACACCAGCATTAATTCTCTGTATCCAAAGCGATTTAAAATCTCTTTTTTTATTTCTTCTATCTCTATAGGCATATTGCATAGCTTTTTCCATAGCTTGTCTAGCAACTCTAATTGTATTTTTTCTTCTGCCCCATTGACCCTTAACAGCTTTTAATACCTTTTTATGCTTAGCTTTGCTAGTTACGCCTCTTTTTACTCTAGCCATATTATCCCCTTAAGTTATACGGCATATAAGATTTAACAATCTTACCGTCTTGTTTTGACATAACAGTGGTTCCTCTTTGTTTTCTAATCTGTGAATTTGTTCGTTTAATCATACCATGTCTTTTTCCAGCTTGTGCAGTTATTACTTTTCCTTTAGCTGAGATTTTAAATCTTTTTTTAGCTGAACTTTTTGTTTTTAATTTAGGCATATTTTTGAGGGGTTATACAAATATTAATATTAATTTACAACCAGAAATAAGGCTTATAAAGGCTGGATAACCATAATCATTTGCTTACCATCAAACTTAGGTTGAAGTTCAACACGCCCGATGGTCTTCATATCAATTTTAATTTTATCCATAAGTTCATGACCTAAGCTAGAATGCTGAAGTTCTCTACCTTTAAATCTAATTGTAAATTTTACCTTATCCCCTTTTGCAATAAATTTTTGAGCATTTTTTATTTTAAAAGAATAATCATGAACTTCAGTAACTGGTCTTAATTTAATTTCTTTTAATTCTATTTTTTTTTGTTTTTTCTTTGCCTTATTAGCTTTTTTTTGTGCATCATATTTATATTTTCCCATATCCATAATTTTGCATACAGGAGGTTTTGCATTAGGTGCTATTTCAATTAAATCTAACCCTTGATCTTTTGCTCTGCTAATTGCATCTTGTAAATTTAGTATACCTAAATTATCACCATCACTTGCAATAACTTGAACATCTTGCGAAGTTATTCTTTGGTTTGTTCTAGGGCCTTTAGCTTTTGTTCTTCTCTGAAAATAGTTTTGTTTGAAATCTGCCACTAAATTGAAGGTGCTTTGTTAAGAGCAGAGTATTTTATTAAGAATTTTTTTAAATCCATAGTTTCTTGTTTTTTAGAATCCAATCTTCTAATAGTTACTGTGTTGCTGTCAACTTCTTTTTTTCCACATATAAGTAGCATAGGGACTTTAGTTAATGAATGTTCTCTAATTTTATAATTTAAATTGTGATTTTTTAAATCTACTTCAGAAGAAAGCCCCACTTTTTTTAATTGACTGTTTACTTGTTTTGCATAATCATCAAAATCACTTGAGATGGGAATAACTATTGTTTGAATAGGACAAAGCCAAAAAGGCAATTTTCCAGAATAATTTTCAATTAAAATTCCAATAAACCTCTCTAATGATCCAAATAATGCTCTGTGAAGCATGACAGGAACTTTTTTGTTTCCATCACTATCTACAAATGAAGCTCCTAGTCTGCCTGGCAAATTTAAATCTACTTGCAATGTTCCACATTGCCAGTCTCTTCCAATAGCATCTCTTAAAACAAATTCTATTTTGGGACCGTAGAAAGCACCTTCTCCTTTATTAATTGAATATTCTAGTTTTGTTGCTTTAATTGCTTCTAATAAAGCAGCCTCTGATTTATCCCAAACTTGATCGTCACCAACTCTTAAGTCTGGTCGATCAGAATATTTCAAAATTACATCTTCAAAACCCAAATCTTTATAAATTTCTAAAATTAAATTAGTTACAGTCAAACACTCTTTGGTAATTTGTTCCTCAGTACAAAAAATATGTGCATCGTCTTGAGTAAAAGCTCTAACTCTTAACAGTCCATGAAGAGCTCCAGATGGCTCATACCTATGAACCTTTCCAAATTCTGACATTTTAAGTGGTAAATCTCTATAACTTTTTAAACCTTGATTAAAAACCTGCACACAACCAGGACAATTCATAGGTTTTATTGCAAATACTTTTTCATCAGGTGTGGTAGATGTATACATATTGGCACCAAATTTTTCCCAATGACCAGATTTCTCCCAAAGTGAACGATCTAATATTTCTGGAGTATTTATTTCCTGATACCCTGCAGTCTCCTGTTTCATTCTCATATATGAAATAAGTTTTTGGAATAAGCTCCATCCTTTTTGATGCCAAAATACAGATCCAGGACTTTCTTCTCTGAAATGAAATAAATCCATTTCTTTTCCTATTTTTCTGTGATCTCTTTTTTCAGCCTCTTCTATCCTATTTAAATAATCGTCTAATTCTTTTTGAGTAGACCAACTTGTTCCGTAAACTCTTTGCAGCATTTCATTATTAGAGTCACCTCTCCAGTAAGCACCTGAGACTTTTGTTAATTTAAAATATTTTCCAATTTTACCAGTTGAACTTAAGTGAGGACCTCTACATAAATCATGCCAATCTCCATGGAAATATAGAGACACATCTTCTCCCTCTGGAATATTTTCAATTATTTCAGCTTTATATATTTCTCCCTTTTTTTTAAAATGCTCAATTGCATCATTTCTTTTCCAGACCTCTCTGTATGTTTTTTCATCTCGATCTACTATTTCTTTCATTTTATTTTCAATTTTTTCTAAATCTTCTGTCGTAAAAGGTTCTTTTCTTGCAAAATCATAATAAAAACCATCTTCAATAACTGGTCCTATTGTAACTTGTGTCCCTGGAAATAATTCTTGAACTGCCATAGCAAGTATATGTGCAGTGTCATGTCTTATAGTCTCTAAACCTTCTTTATCTTTTGATGTAAATATCTTTATTGAGGAGTCTTTAGAAATGTTATGATTTAAATCTTTTAATTCTCCATCAACGCTTATTAACAAAGCTTGCTTTGATAGAGATTTGCTAATTTTTTCTGCAACTTCAAATCCCGAAATACTTTTTTCAAAATTAATTTTTTTTCCGTCTGGTAATGTAATATTTGGCATTAATTAAATAGTTTTTTGTATTCTGAATAAGTAGAAAAACACATTTTTTCAACATTAAATTTTTTAACTGCATTTTCTCTTCCATTATTACCCATTTTGCTGATTTCGTCGGGGTCCATATTCATTACTTTAATTATTTTTTCAGATAATTCATCAGAGTTACCTGCTTCAAATAAAATACCAGTTTTTCCATCTATTATAGTTTCATTAGATCCACCCAAATTACTCGCTACAATCATTTTTTGCATGGCTTGTGCTTCAACGGATACTCTGCCAAACGCTTCTGGTTCTATTGATGCAGAAATAACTATATCTGAAATTTTGTAGGCCAATGGCATATTTTTACAGTGGTCGATAAATCTAATTTGTTTTGTAAGTCTATATTGCTCGACAAGTCTAACAAGTTTTTTTTTGTAAAGGTCGCGCCCCTGATCATTACCAAGAATAACTGCTATAAAAGCTTCGTTGCCTAATTGAATATTTACTTTATTTAAAGCTTCTAAAAACATTTCTTGTCCTTTCCAAGCAGTGAGTCTTCCAGGTAATAAAATTATTTTTTTGCCAACAGTTAAATTCCAGGATTTGAATAAGTTATCTTCATCTTTTTCAAGAGTTGTAGACGCATCATAATAATCTGTATTAATACCACGAAAAATTGAGAGTAACTTTTTTTTATCTGACAAATATTCTGAATATTTTTCTTTAATGTGTGAAAATATAAAATTTGATCCTGCAATAATTAAATCTGATCTAACCATAACAGAGTTATAAAATTTTTTTATATTACTTTTGAAATTATATGTTCCATGGAAAGTAGTAACAAATTTTCTTCTAGTAATCTTTGTTGCTATTAAACATGACCAGGCTGGAGCTCTACTTCTTGCATGGACGATGTTTATCCCATTTATTAAAATAATAACTGAAATAATTATAGAGTTTACAAGAATAAGTATTGGATTTTTAGATTGAACTGGGAGTCTTATTACTTTAACTTTTTTTTTATCAATAAATTTTAATAATTCACCACCACTTGTTATTAAATAAGATCCAACATTATTTTCTGGTAAATAATGGGCAATATCATAGCAACCAGTTTCAGCACCACCGTAACCTAGCTTAGGAATTACTTGTAGGACTTTTAATTTAGACTGCATATGGTAATAATATTATATACTTGGTCAATATAATTACTTTATATGAAAAAATATAAATTTCTAAGAATTTCTAAATATAAAAAACTAAGATATATAGCAAATAATTATAAAAAAAAACTTTACGTAGTTTTTTTGCCTGGTTTTGCATCCGATATTGACGGTGATAAACCAAAGAAATTTTTAGAGTTTTCTATTCAAAATAAACTTGGATTTTTAGCTCTAGAATACTTTGGTCATGGAAGATCATCGGGAGAATTCACAAGAGGTAACATCACTAAATGGTCAAATGACGCGAGAATTACAATAAGTAAAATAGTTAAAAAGAATGACTTTATACTAATTGGATCTAGTATGGGCGGCTGGATTTCTTTGTTAATGCATAGATATTATAGTTCACAAATTAAAGGTTTTTTAGGAATTGGATCTGCTCCTGAGTTTCTTACAAGAATTATGTGGAAAAAATTTCCAAAAAAAACGAAAAGTGAAATTTTGAAAAAAGGTATTTCAAAAATTAAAAATGGTGATTATGAGTATTTAATAACAAAACAGCTAATTTTAGATGGTAAAAAAACCAGCAATAAAGTTCTTAACAGAAAATTATATAATACAAATCCTGTAACTATGATTCATGGGCAGAAGGATGAGGTGGTTCCAGTAATGTATTCGAGAAAGGTTTTGAAAATTTTTCCTAAAGCAGAAAAAAAACTACTAGTGATAAAAAATGGAGATCATAGCCTTTCTTCAAAAAAAAATTTAAATATTATTTGCAAAGAGTTAAAATCTATAATCAAAAAAGTTAACTAGCTTTTCCAACTAAACTTTTATTTGTAATAGGGTTTTCTAATTTATTTAACATTTCTTTAGGGCAAACTTGTAAGAAATTTTTGATTTCATCATCAAAATTTTCAATAATCTGTGCTGATAAATTAGAATTAGTTTCCTCATTGTGTTTTAGAACTAAATCTTTTAGATAGTTTTTCCAGTATTCTGTCTCGGGAGTTTGCCAAACTATTGTTTCGGGATTAGCTTTTTTTGCAAACTGGCTTTTTGGGTCATATATAAATGCCATACCACCAGTCATACCAGCTCCAAAATTATCACCTACCTCTCCCAATATTACTATTGACCCACCTGTCATGTACTCACAACCATTTGAATCACAACCTTCTATGACTGCAGTAGCACCCGAATTTCTAACAGCAAATCTTTCACCTGCCTGTCCAGCTGCAAAAAGATATCCTGATGTTGCTCCATATAAGACTGTATTTCCTATAATAGTATTTTCATTTGAAATTAAATTACTTTCATCTCGAAGTTTAATCACGATAGATGCACCTGATAGACCTTTTGCAACGTAATCATTTGCATCTCCCTTTAATATTAGTTTAAGTCCTTTAACACCGAAGGCACCAAAAGATTGACCAGCAGAACCTTTAAAGTTAATAGCAAAAGTATTTTCCCCTAATTTATTATTTCCAAATTTTTTATAGAGATTATATGAAATTCTTGTTCCAACAGCTCTATCTGTATTTTCAATTGAATAAACATTTTCTAACGGCAATTTTCTGTTAATTAAACTTTCTATCTCAGGCCAAATTTTTTGGTCTAAAGTATCTGGTACTTCATTTATTATAGGAGTTTCACAATATCTTTTGTTTGTGCCTGGATCAGCTTGAACAAATAAAGGATTTAAATCTAGGTCATCTAAATTCGGTGATCCTTTACTGACTTGTCTTAGTAAATCTGTTCTTCCGATTACTTCATTTAAATTTTTAAATCCTAAACTTGATAAAATTTCTCTAACTTCTTGAGCTATAAAAGAAAATAGATTTACTATTTTATCTGGAGTGCCAGTAAATTTTTTTCTTAATTCATCATCTTGAGTACAAACTCCAACTGGACACGTATTAGAATGACATTGTCTCACCATAATACAACCCATTGCAACTAGCGCTGTTGTTGCTACGCCAAATTCTTCGGCTCCCATCATTGCAGCTATTACAACGTCTCTTCCTGTTTTAATTCCTCCATCTGTTCTTAATGTAACTAGGTGTCTTAATTTGTTTAAAGTTAATACTTGATTTGCCTCTGTTAGTCCCATTTCCCATGGAATACCAACATATTTAACACTTGTTTGTGGAGTGGCACCAGTCCCACCATTATGACCTGAAATTAAAATTATATCTGCTTTCGCTTTAGCAACACCTGCAGCAATTGTTCCTATACCTGAAGAGGCAACTAGTTTTACACCAACTCTTGCCTTTGGATTAATCTGCTTTAAGTCGTAAATAAGTTGAGCTAAGTCTTCAATTGAGTAAATATCGTGGTGTGGTGGTGGAGATATTAAGGTTACGCCAGGCGTAGAATGTCTTAATCTTGCAATTTCCTCTGTTACTTTAAATCCTGGTAATTGACCACCTTCTCCAGGTTTTGCTCCTTGAGCAATTTTGATTTCAATCTCATTACAATTATTTAAGTAGTTAATAGTTACTCCAAATCTTGCAGAAGCAATTTGTTTTACTCTAGAATTTGCGCTATCTCCATTATCTAATACTTTAAATCTCTCTTCATCTTCTCCACCTTCTCCACTGCATGAAGCACCTTTAATTCTATTCATTCCCATAGCAAGTGTTTCGTGTGCCTCTTTTGACAAGGCTCCATGAGACATACTTCCACTTCCAAATCTTTTCATTATCTCAGTAATTGGCTCCACTTGGTCAATATCAATTGCCTCCTGATTTTTAAAATCAATTAAATCTCTTAAACTAATTGGTTTTAAACCATAAATACCCTTAGTATATTTTTTATAAGTTTCATAAGAATTTGAGCCTACTGCTGCTTGTAAAAGATGAATTAATTTTCCTTGATATTGATGCGTTTCACCATTTTTTCTATACCTGTAAATTCCTCCAATTGGTAAAATGTTTGAGTGAATATCAAACGCATCTTTATGTATAGATCTTATTTTTTTTTCAATACCAGTTAATCCTATTCCAGAAATTTTAGATAACACTCCTGGAAAATAATCTTTTACAATTGTTCTACTCAATCCAACTGTTTCAAAATTGCATCCACCTCTATATGAACTTAAAACTGATATACCCATCTTTGACATTATTTTTAATAGTCCAAGATTTACTGATTTAATATATCTGGTTACACATTCATCAAATGAGAAATTACCAAAAAGTTTTTTTGAATATCTTTGATGCAAACTATCAAATGCTAGGTAAGGATTAACCGTTGTAGCTCCAACACCTATTAATGTTGCAAATGAATGGGTGTCTAAGGCATCCCCTGTTTGTACATTAATTGATGCATAACCTCTCAAGCCTAATTTTATTAAATGAGTATTTATTGCACCAATACATAAAAGCATTGGCATTGGTAATTTTGTTTCAGATATATTTTTGTCAGATAAAATAAGTTGAGTATTACCCTCTCTAACTGCTTTTTCAGCGTTATTTTTTAATAATTCTATAGCTTCTTCTAAACTTTGCTCAGTGTTGAATGTACAATCTAAAATTTTATAGTTATCTCCGAAATACTTTATAAATTTTTCAAACTGAGTGTTTGATAAAATCGGACTATCTAAAACATAAATATTTTCCTCGGTAAGATTAGAAAAATCTAGAATATTTCCTAAATTTCCAAATCTTGTTTTCAAGCTCATCACTTTATTTTCCCTAAGAGAGTCGATCGGGGGATTGGTCACCTGACTAAAATTCTGTCTAAAATAATGATAAAGAGGCCTGTATTTATCAGATAAAACTGCAAGGGGAGTGTCATCTCCCATTGACCCGGTTGCTTCTTTAGCATCCTCTGCCATTGGATGCAAAATTAACTCCAAGTCTTCAAGGCTATAACCAAAACAATGTTGTATCTTTTTTAAATCAGAGCCTAAAAACTCACTTTTTTCATTTTCTATGGTTAATGATTTATCTAATTCAATTATTTGATTATTGAAATGTTTGTATTCTTTAGACAAATAATTCTTTATTTGATTATTTGTATAAACTTTTCCTTTTTCAATTCTCACACCCAAAATTTCTCCTGGTCCTAGTCTTCCTTTTGAAACAATTTTCTTCTCATTTAGGTCAATCATTCCTGTCTCAGATCCTGCAAATAGAAGTTTATCTCTTGTAATTGTATATCTAAGAGGTCTAAGTCCATTTCTGTCACTACCTACAATAACCCACTCATTGTCAGTTGCAGCTATAGCAGCAGGTCCATCCCAAGGTTCCATTGTACTATTTAAAAAGTTAAAAAGTTGTTGATGATCTTTTGGAAGAACTTTACTTTTTTTAGACCAAGCATCTGGTATTAGCATAAGTTTTGCTAAAGGTGCTGAATGTCCAGAAATATTTAATAATTCAAACACATTATCTAATGATGCAGAATCAGAATTACCAGCAGGGATAACCGGTTTTAAATTTTCCATATCATCAAACAAAGGACTAAACATTTCCTCTTCGTGAATTCTCATCCAATTAATATTTCCTTTTAAAGTATTTATCTCCCCATTATGAGCAATTGATCTAAAAGGTTGGGCTAAATCCCAACTTGGAGCGGTGTTAGTAGAAAATCTTTGATGGAAAATTGCATAACGTGAAATGAAACGCTCATCTTTTAAATCTGGATAAAAGTCGGATAAAGACTCCGCTAAAAACATTCCTTTATAAATTATTGATTTTGAACTGAATGAACAAATATAAAAATTGTTTAATTGATTTCTTAAAGCTTCTTTTTCAATTTTTCTTCGAGTTTCATAAAGAGCTCTTTCTAGGCCTTTGCCATGAATTGACTTATCATTATGAGTAAAAAGAACTTGTGTAATCTCAGGTCTAGTTTGTTCTGCCTTTTCTCCTAAAACTGAAGGATCCACAGGTACTTGTCTCCATCCGTAAATATTAAAATTCTTTTTTGTTAATTCACTTTCTACAATTGATCTGCATTGCTCCTGTCCCCCAAAGTCATTTCTTGGCAAGAAAATCATTCCCACACATAAATCTGAGTTGTCGTGCTCATGACCTGTTATTTCAATTTTTTCTGCAAAGAAATCATTTGGTATTTCAATATGAATACCTGCTCCGTCTCCAGTTTTACCGTCTGCATCAATTGCACCTCTATGCCATACAGCTTTTAGAGCCTCGATACCGTATTCGACTACTTTTCTTGATTTTAGACCCTCAGTTGATGCAACAAGACCTACCCCACATGCATCATGTTCCATATTTTCATGATAAACATGATTTTTTTTTAAAAGTTTACGATTTTTGTTTTGAATATCCATTATGCAACCTTCATTTTTTGTTTTGATTGAAGATAGCTTTCGATTGAAGTCGCAGCATCTCTACCGTCTTTAATAGCCCATACAACTAATGAGGCTCCTCTTACTATGTCTCCAGCCGCAAATATACCTGGTATACTAGTCTCCAAGGTATCAAAGTCAGCTTTTATTGTTCCCCACTGTGAAACTTGTAATCTAGGTTCCTGAAATAGAACTGGTAAATCCTCTGGATCAAAACCTAAGGATTTAATTACCAAATCAGCATTAATTTCAAATTCTGAGTTTTCTTCTACAACAGGTCTTCTTCTACCACTTTCATCTGGATCTGTTAATTTCATTTTATCTACAATAATACTATTTACTTTATTAGTACCTCTAAACTCTTTTGGATTACTTAACCAAATAAATTCTACACCTTCTTCCTCAGCATTTCCTACTTCTCTTGCTGATCCAGGCATATTTTCTCTATCTCTTCTGTAAAGGCATTTTACAGATTTGGCTTTTTGTCTTACTGATGTTCTTACACAATCCATTGCCGTGTCTCCACCACCAATTACTACTACATCTTTACCTTCAGCATTTAATGTTCCGTTATCAAACATTTCGACTTTATCACCTAAGCCTTTTTTGTTTGATGCTGTTAAGAATTCCATTGCAGGAAAAATATTACTTAGATCATTTCCAGGTAAGTTAACCTCTCTTGCTTTGTAAACACCTGTTGAAATTAATAAGGCATCATGTTTTGATTGTAATTCTTTCAATGTAGAGTCTTTACCAACCTCAAAATTATGAACAAATTTTATTCCACCTTCTTTTAAAAGTTTAATTCTTCTCTCAACCACATGTTTTTCTAATTTAAAATTTGGTATTCCATATATTAACAATCCACCTGCTCTGTCATACCGATCATATATTGTTATTTGATATCCCTTTTTACGTAATTCTTCACCACAAGCTAATCCTGCGGGGCCTGCTCCAATAATTCCAACACTTTGTTCATTTTCAATTTTTACATTTATTGGTTTTACCCAGCCATTTTCCCACGCTTTATCTGTTAAATATTTTTCAACTGAACCAATTGTTACTGTTCCGTGTCCCGATTGCTCAATTACACAGTTTCCTTCACATAACCTATCTTGTGGGCATATTCTTCCACAAACTTCCGGCATATTATTGGTACTTTGGGATAGATGGTAAGCTTCTTCATACCTTCCCTCTGCAGTTAATTTTAACCAATCAGGTATATTGTTACTTAATGGACAGTGAACCTGACAAAAAGGAACACCACACTGTGAGCACCTGCTTGATTGTTCTCTAGCTTTTTCATGAATAAACTCTTGATAAATCTCTCCAAAATCCTCTTTTCTCTGGGATTTATCTCTTTTAGGTGGATTTTGTTGACCTATATCCACAAACTTAAGCATTTTATTTGTCATTTGAATCGGCTTATACAACAGAAGCATAAATCCTTAAAGTATTACTAGGTAATATATACTGACATATATTTTCGAAAAACATTGATTTTGCTGTATTTTCTGTTTTATGCATAGTTGATATGCATTTAAAAGATTGCCTTATTTAGGGAATCTTTTAACTATCTATTGAGAGTCCTTAATGATTTCAAAATATATAGAAGCATCAATTTTAGCGTTTGTACAAGGTTTTTCGGAATTTATACCAGTAAGTTCCTCTGCCCACCTTATAATAATATCAAAAATATCGAACTTTAGTATTAGTTCGCTTCAACTTGATATCAGTCTTCACTTAGGTTCCCTTTTGGCAATTATTTTTTATTTTAGAAAGGATTTAGTAAATATTTTAAGAAATAAGTCTTTATTATTACTTATAATTTTAGGGTCTTTTCCATTAGTTGTTGTTGGTTATTTTATTTATACCTCAGGACTGATTGAAAATTTAAGAAGTTTAAAAGTTATCGCATGGACAACTTTAATATTTGGTATTTTATTGTTTATTGCAGACCGATTTAGTATTAAAAATAAAATTGATACTAATCTAAGTTTAAAAAATATTTTAATCATTGGTATTTTTCAAATTTTAGCTGTTATACCTGGTGTAAGCAGATCAGGTATAATAATTACAGCTTCAAGGTTTTTAAATTTCGATAGAGTAGATTCCTCAAAAATATCTTTTTATTTATCAATACCTGCGTTAGCGGGAGCAAGTATACTTAGTTTGAAAGATGTGATGAATGCAAATATAGATTTGAACATATTATTTTTATATTCAATAATATTTTCATTTATAGTTTCTTATTTAACAATCAAATATTTTTTAATTTATGTAAAAAATTTTAATTTAAATATTTTTGTTTATTACAGAACTTTTCTTGCTTTAATTCTTTTTGTAATTGCTTATAGCTAATTTTTAGAACTAGGTGAAATTTGAGAAGAAATTACTGCAATCAAAATTAATAAACATCCAATCATGTTATTGGTACTTAAAAATTGATTGAGAATAATCCATCCTGCTACTGCTGCAAATACTCCCTCGAGAGAATAAATAATTGCTGCTGGTGCCTCTTCTATGTTTTTTTGAGCATACATTTGTAATGTAAAGGCTATACCGCCTGATAATGCTCCTGCGTAAAGAATAGAACTACTTTCCATTAATATTTTTGAAATATTTATTTCTTCAAAAATAAAAGAAAAGATTAATGAAAGTGTTGCGACAAATAATGCTTGGAGTGCAGCATAAAACATTGGAATATCAAATTCTTCCATGAACTTACCTGCAAAAATTATATGCAAAGCCCAAAATACTGAGCACAATATAACTAGACCATCACCTAACATAATTTCTGAGTTAGAAAAATCACTTAGAAGGTATACACCAAGGATACAAAGACCAATTGCTGGCCATATACTCCAATGAACTTTTTTGGAGTAGATGAAAAATAACAAAATTGGAACTATCGGTACGTAAAATACTGTAAAAAAAGCTGCATTTGCAATATTTGTATATTGGAGAGCAGTTTGTTGTAAAAAAGTTCCCAAAAACAGGGATACTCCCATGAAAACTAAATATTTTATAAAAAGTTTTGATTTTGAAAGTATTTGTAGTTTAATTTTCTTCCTCTCAAATAATAAGGCAAGTGGTAATATTGTAAAAAAGCCAACAATAAATCTTGCTGAATTAAAAGTTAATGGACCAATATTATCCATACCAGTGTCTTGAGCGATGAAAGCTGTTCCCCAAATAAAAGTTGTGACTAGGGCGCAGACCATTGAAAGGGATTTTGTCATTATATTTAATTAGATAATTTTATTAATTAATTTATTCCGTTTAACTTACAAGAGCTGTCAAAATCCTCTTTGTTAATATAACATCCAGACATTTTTCTAACTCCATTAAACGATCCTCTACCATGAAGTATTCGCCAATTATTAAATATTAGAAGTTCTCCAGGTTTAAGGATATGTCGCCACTGATAATCTTTATTATTAGCAATAAGATCAAATTTTTTTATCGCTTCATAAAACTTTAATGTTAAATCTTTTTCAAATCTAAATGGTGCTCGATCATAATTATTAAAACTAACTTGAACTATTTCATTATTTTCATTTAACTTAAATATTGGTCTTTCAGCCTCAAGATAAACACCATCACCGATATAATTTCCCTTAACATTTATTTTTGTCATTAATTCATACATCGGCTGGTTTTCTTTTTTTATTGTTTCTGCTATTTTTAATCCATCAACCATAATCGATTCACCGCCTCTAGCATTATATTCACAACATAGTAATAATTGTAATCCTGGAGCGTCATTACTATACGTTGAATCTGTATGAGGTCTTAGTTCTTCTTGAGTGTATGCGCTATCAGCTTTATTTTCATCTGACTGAAAACTCCATAGCCCTCCAAATATAGAGTTTCTTACATAACCAATTTTATTTGCAATTGTTTCAACAGACTTTAAATTGGTTTCACAATTTTTAATTACTGAAAATCCATAGTCATGAATATTTTTCAAAAAATTTTTAAATCCTATATTTGATAAAATTGAATTATAATCTAAAAAAATTTCTTCTTTTATTTCATTAGCTTTCCAAATTTTTAAATTAGATTTTACTTCTTTTTTCTTTTTTATTTTATTGTTAGTTAGAAATTCAGATGAATATTTAACTGGTTTTTCTAAATCAGGCCATGAGACACACAAATATTTTCCATTTTCAATTATTTCTGCCTTTTTAACTTTTAAATTTATATCTAAAGCTGCCGTAAATGTTTTCCTTTGGCTAGACCTTTTATCCCAATTTTGCTCATCTTTTGCATGATCTCTTAGCCATATATTAGGAAAAATTTCAGAATTTTCTCCATTAAAGTGAACGTGCACATCATCTGCTAGTATTTCAATTTTAGTAATCATTTACTCAAGTTATATGCAAAATTAGACCCAAGATTATCTTTTAATTCGTTATTAAACTTCGCAGCCTCAGCACCATCTATAATTCTGTGATCATATGAGAGAGATAGTGGAAGCATGGTTCTTGGAACAAATTTACCATCAATAAATACCTGTTTTTTATAACTTCTACCAACACCAAGTATAGCGACTTCTGGAAAATTAATTATTGGTGTAAAAAACGAACCACCTATGCCACCTAAGCTTGTAATAGTCATTGATCCTCCAAAGAACTCTTTTTTATCAATTTTTAAATTTCTACAATCATCACTTACTTTTTTTAATTCCTCACTTAACTGATTGATATCTTTTTGATTAGCATCTCTAATTTTAGGAACCATAAGTCCATGTTGAGTATCAACTGCGATACCAACATGAAAATACTTTTTAAAAGTAATCTTTCCATTTTCAATATCATCAATTGATGAATTAAATGATGGAAATTTTTTTAGTGAAAGTACCAATGCTTTTATAATAAATGCAAGAGGAGTAATTTTTATTCTTTCTCCTGTATAATTATCTTTTATTGAGCTTCTAAATTCTTCCATTTCTGTAATATCAGCCTCATCATGGTTAGTTACATGTGGAATGTTTGTCCACGAATTTACAAGATGTGGAGCTGCTATTTTTTTTACTCTAGGAATATCTTTAATTTCAACTTCCCCAAAATCTGAATGTTGATATTCGCTTTTATTAATTTTGTCTTTTTGTCTTTCACTATTATTCTGAGGATGATTGATTCTTGATGAGACAAAGTCTTTTAAATCTTTTTCAACAACCCTACCTGATCTCTCTGTTCCCTTAACATTATTTATATCTACTCCAAGTTCTCTTGCAAATTTTCTAACTTTTGGACTTGCGGATATTTTATTTGATTGATCAGACATTTACATTTTTGTTGGCATAGGTTTGTTTTTATCAATTTTATACTTTTTGAATGCATCTTCAGCATACTTTGATGCAACAAGCTGTTCGTTTGCCAAAACACTAAGGCTATAAGCAACTATGTGTTCTTTATCTACTTCAAAAAAATTTCTTAAATTTTTTCTTGTATCACTTCTTCCATATCCATCAGTTCCTAATGAATAAAAGCTCTTTTTTGTAAAAGGTCTTATTTGATCAGCATTTATTCTCATATAGTCAGTGGCTGTAAGGATAGGACCTTGTTGTTTGCCTAAACATTCCTCTACATATGATTTTTTATTTGTTTCTGCGGGATTTAGAAGGTTAAATCTTTCAACTTCTATTCCATTTTTTCTTAACTCATTAAAACTAGTAACACTCCAAACTTCACTATCAACCTGATATTCTTTTTTGAGAATTTCTGATGCTGCCATCATTTCTCTTAGTATTGTTCCAGAGCCTAATAATTGAATTTTTGTATCTTTAGAACCTGATGTTTCTTTAATTTTGTACATTCCCTTGAGAATTCCATCCTCACAATCCTTTGGCATTTCAGGGTGAGAGTAATTTTCATTCATTGTAGTAATATAATAAAAAATATTTTCATTTTTTTCGTGCATCCTTCTTAAACCTTCTCTAAAAATCACAGCTAATTCGTAATGGAATGTTGGATCATAAGAAATGCAGTTTGGAATTGTTGATGCTAACAAATGACTATGACCATCTTGGTGTTGAAGACCTTCTCCTGCAAGTGTTGTTCTTCCCGCAGTCGCACCAATTAAAAAACCCCTCGCTTGACTATCTCCTGCAGCCCAAGCAAAATCTCCAATTCTTTGAAAGCCAAACATAGAATAGAAAAGATAAATTGGAATCATTTCAATATCATGATTTGTATATGCTGTTCCTGCTGCTATCCAAGATGACATAGAACCAGCTTCTGTAATACCTTCTTCTAATACCTGACCACTTTTCTCTTCTCTATAAGATGAAAGTTGTGCTGAGTCCTCTGGCTCATATTTTTGACCTTCATGAGCATAAATACCTATTTTTTGAAAGAAACCCTCCATACCAAATGTTCTAGCTTCATCGGGAATAATTGGAACCAATTTTGGTGCAACATTTTTATCTCTCAAAAGATTAGTTAACATTCTTACTAATGCCATTGTTGTAGACATTTCTTTTTCACCAGTAGACTTTTTCATAAAATCAAAAATATCTTTAACTGGGGCTTTAATCGGTTTTGAATATGATGTTCTCTCTGGTATAAATCCACCAAGTTCTAATCTTCTTTTTTTTAAGTATTTAATTTCTTCAGAGTTTTCGTCTGGTTTGAAATATTCAATATTTTTGACTTGAGAATCTGTTAAAGGAACATCAAACCTATCCCTGTAATACATTAAATCATCAACATCCAATTTCTTTTGTTGGTGAGTAGTATTTACACTTTCACCACTTTTACCCATGCCATAACCTTTTATAGTTTTGGCTATTATGACTGTAGGGCTTCCTTTGTGATTAACCGCTTTATCATATGCAGCATAAACTTTGTGTGGATCATGGCCTCCTCTATTAAGTCTCCAAATATCAGTATCTGACATTGATGAAACTAATTCTGTAGTTTCAGGGTATTTGCCAAAAAACTTTTCTCTTACATAAAGCCCGTTTCTTGCTTTAAATGCTTGATATTCACCATCTACGGTCTCATTCATAATTTTTACTAAATGTCCTGTCTTATCATTTGCTAAAAGTGAGTCCCAATAAGATCCCCAAATAACTTTTAGAACGTTCCAGCCACCTCCTCTAAAAATACCCTCTAATTCTTGAATTATTTTTCCATTTCCTCTTACTGGACCGTCTAATCTTTGTAAGTTGCAGTTAACAACAAATATTAAATTATCTAAATTTTCACGCGCCGCTAAACCAATTGCGCCAAGTGACTCAGGTTCATCCATTTCTCCATCTCCAAGAAAAGCCCAAACTTTTCTTCCCTCATCTTTAATTAATCCTCTATTGATTAGGTATTTCATAAATCTTGCTTGATATATTGCTAACATTGGACCAATACCCATTGAAACTGTTGGAAACTGCCAAAAGTTTGGCATCAGCCAAGGATGTGGATAAGATGAAAGTCCACCAGTTTGTACTTCTTGTCTAAATCTATCTAACTGCTTTTCATTTAGTCTTCCCTCAAGAAAAGCTCTTGCATACATTCCTGGTGCACTATGACCTTGAAAATATACTAGATCACCTCCGAATTTATTATTTTTTGCTCGCCAAAAATGATTCATACCAACATCATACAAAGTTGCAGCTGATGCAAATGTTCCTATGTGACCGCCTAGTTCAGGATGTTTTTTATTTGCTCTTACTACCATCGCAGCAGCATTCCATCTAATTAATGATCTTAACTTACGTTCTATATTTTGGTCTCCAGGTGATCTTTTTTCCTCTTCAGGGGGTATCGTATTCACGTAAGGAGTAGTTTGAGTATGAGGAATTTTAGATCCAGCTTTATAAGATTGATCAATTAATTGTTTAATTAAAAAGTGAGCCCTTTCAGAACCATCATTTTGCAGGACTGCACTTAAGGAATCTAACCACTCTTTAGTTTCAACAGGATCAATATCGTCGTTATTACTAACCATTTTAACTTCATTAATCAATTTTGTTTGCTTGATTTGTTTTGGCTCTGTAACTTTTGTTTCAACTTTTGTGTCAGATTTAGTTGCGGTTTCTGCTTCCTCTATCAATTTTTCTGTTGAAGGCGGAATTTTTTCGTCTAAAGTTTTATTAATTTTTTCATGTTCATCTTTATTTTCTGAAGAGATAGTTAATATCAAATCACCTTTTGAAACTTTATCACCAATTTTTACATTTATATTTTCAATTGTGCCTTCATAATCAGATGGTACTTCAACACTTGATTTATCACTTTCTAAAGTAACAACAGGGTCGTTTTTATTGATTTTGTCGCCTTTTTTTACAAGTACTTCGATTATTTCAACGTTTTCAAAGTCTCCTATATCAGGAACTAATAAATCTAGATTCATTTTCGTAATATATATATATCAATATTTGCTAAAAAAATAATTTACATTATTAATTATGTATAAAAACTGTACAAATTGCGCCTGTAGCTCAATTGGATAGAGCGCTTGGCTACGGACCAGGAGGTTCTGGGTTCAACTCCTAGCAGGCGCACCAAAATGAAAGGATAAATGAAAATATCACTTGAAAAATCTGTAATATATTTCTTTTGTTTAGTTTTATTATTTATACTAATTATGACAATAATTCTTTAATGAAAAAAAAATTTGAACAATTAAGTAATAAGCCAAGCTATATGAAACATAATGGTGGTTTATTGTTTAGATCAATTACTAAAAAAAAATTTGAGTTTAAAACTGAGATTAAAAAAACACATTTAAATAAAGCTGGGATAACCCATGGTGGTTATATTTGTACAATCATTGATGCTGGAGCAGGTACTGCTTGTCATAGAGCAAGTGGAAATAAACCTTGCGTAACTATTTCATTGGATATAAAATTTATAGCTCCCTCTAACATTGGAGACGAATTATTGGGAACAGTAGAAATTCAAAAAGTTACAAAGTCAATGGTATTTATAAATTGCAAACTCAAGTATAAAAATAAATTAATTGCAAGCGCGGTTGGGATTTGGAAAATTTTAAGAAGACCTCTTCCAAATGCAGGTTTGGGTGGCTGATATTCACTAATTTTTTAATTCAATTAAGTTTTTAAATTGCCTCAAAGATTCTGGGTTGCTTAATGCCTGAATATTTTTAATTTTATTTCCTTCAACTACATTTTTTACCGCTAGTTCTACAATTTTATTATTTTTAGTTTTTGGAATATCAGTAACTTCGATAATTTTGGATGGTACATGTCTTGGTGAAGCTTGAGACCTTATATTTTTTTTAATTCTTGCGATAAGGTCATCATTTAAACTATTTCGTTTATCTAAAACTAAAAATAATACTATTCTTACATCATTATCCCAAGATTGACCTATCACGATTGACTCTTTTATTTCCTTAAATTTTTCCACTACAGAATATATTTCAGCAGTACCTAACCTTGCTCCTCCAGGATTTAGTGTGGCATCCGATCTTCCGTAAATTATATATCCACCATTATTTTTTCTTTCAGCAAAATCACCATGATGCCATACATTTTTAAATTTCTTGAAATACGCATTTTTATATTTTTTATTTTTTGTATCATTCCAAAATAATTTTGGCATAGAAGGAAATGCTGATTTGCAAACCAATTCTCCTTTTTTATTAATTAAGGATTTTCCTGTTTCAGAAAAAACATCTGTATTCATTCCTAAACCATTATTTTGAATTTGCCCTCTATAAACTGGTGAATATATATTTCCTAATACGAAGCAAGAAACAAGATCTGTTCCTCCAGCTATGGATGCCAAATGAATATTTTTTTTTATATTCTTGTAGACATAATCAAAACCTTCAGAGGACAAAGGTGATCCTGTGGAACAAATAGTTTTAAGATATTTTAGTTTATATTTATTTTTGATGTTTAAATTATAATTCTTTAGTTGATCAATATATTTAGCACTTATACCAAAGAGTGAAATTTTTTCTTGCTCTGCTATTTTAAATAGCAAATCATTTCTTTTATACATAGGGAAGCCATCAAATAAAACAATGGAAGCCTTTGATGCCAAAAAGGTCATTAGCCAATTCCACATCATCCATCCACATGTAGTAAAATAAAATACGTTATCACCAGGCTTTACGTTACAATGAAGTTTGTGCTCCTTTAAATGTTGCAATAAAACACCACCAGATCTATGACAGATGCACTTTGGTTTGCCTGTGGTCCCACTTGAATACAAAATTGCTAACTCTTTATCAAAATCAAATTTTTTAAATTTGAATACTTTTTCTTTTTTGTATTTTAGCTTATTGTAATAAACAATTTTAATTCCTTTAATCTTATTTTGCTTTAAACTTTTTTTGCCAGGATAATTAGTAATTAGAACACATTTAATAGATTTAATTTTTTTTAGAATAGCTGGTAGTCTTTCAAGTACATTGATCTCTTTACCATTATAATAATACCTATCTGTAATTATTAATAGTTTTGGTTTTATTTGAGAAAATCTTTCTATAACACCTTGTATACCGAAGTCTGGAGAACATGATGACCAAATAGCTCCCATTGCACTAGTTGCTAGAAAACTCTCAACTGTCTCAATTTGATTTACCGTATATGCCGCAATTCTATTTTTTTCATTAATTTTATTTTTTTTAAAAAAATTAATTAATTTTAAAGTGTTATCATTTAATTCCTTCCAAGATTTTTCTTCCCGATACCCGTTTTCACTAATAAATGTAACAGCTTTAGAATTATCATTTTTTGATAATAAATTTTCTGAATAATTTAGTTTTGAATTTACTAAAAATTTACTTTTAATAATTTCTCTGGGAAAATAAAATTTATCATTTTTAATACCTTTGATATTTGAAAATTCCCAAATAGAAGACCAAAAAAGCTTAGGGTTTTCAATTGTCCAATTATACAATTTTTTATAATTAATCTTAGGTTTGTAATTAAATTTTTTTTCCAAAAATTTTTCAAACTCAAATAGATTTGATTTTGATTTAGTTTTAAAATCAGCTTCCCACAATTTCTGAGGCATAAAAAAATATATTTAATTTTTAGAAATTATGATAACCTTAGACATTAAATATTAAAAATGAGAACTTTTTCCTCAATGATTCGGACTAGTTTTAGCCTATTTTTGTTCTTTAGAGGTAACAATATATAGTATTGGTAAAAAAATTCACACCAAAGCTAGAAATGACAAAAAATAAAATTACAGCAGTTCTTGGGCCAACAAATACTGGAAAAACCTTCCTCGCAATAGAAACCATGCTTTCTTTTGACTCGGGTATGATTGGTTTCCCTTTAAGACTTTTAGCAAGAGAAGTTTATGATAAAATTATAAAAAAAGTTGATACATCAAAAGTTGCTTTAATTACAGGTGAAGAAAAAATAATTCCTATAAATGCTAAATATTTTCTTTGTACTGTTGAATCAATGCCATTGGACAAAAGCTTAGAATTTGTTGGAATAGATGAAATACAAATGTGTAATGATCACGAAAGAGGTCATATTTTTACTGATAGATTGTTAAATATAAGAGGTGAAAAACTTACTATGTTAATGGGTTCAAATTCTATCAAAAAAATTATTCAAAAACTGGATGATGATATTGAGTTTAAACATAGAGATAGACTCTCAAAATTATCTTTTGGTGGTCATAAAAAAATTTCAAGAATAGAAAGGAAAAGTACTGTAATAGCCTTTTCCACAGAAGAAGTTTACGCAATTGCAGAATTAATTAGACGTCAAAAAGGTGGGGCTGCCATTGTGATGGGTTCTCTTAGTCCTAAAACAAGAAACTCACAGGTTAATTTATATCAATCAGGTGATGTCGATTATTTAGTTGCAACTGATGCAATTGGAATGGGAATTAATATGGATCTTGATAATGTTTATTTTTCAAATTTGAAAAAGTTTGATGGTAAAAAATTAAGAAAATTAAATATTTCTGAAATTGGACAGATTGCAGGTAGAGCAGGTAGATATTTAAATAATGGTATATTCGGTACAACTGGTGAATGTAAAGAAGTTAGACCAGAGGAAATTGAGGCCATAGAATCTCACAGCTTTCCAGATATACAAACAATTTTTTGGAGAAACTCAAAATTAAATTTTGATAATAAAACGTCATTATTAAAATCTTTAGAGGAGAGACCTCAAAAAGAATGGCTTAGAAGAATAGGTGAATGTCAAGATGAAAAGGTATTAAAATATTTTTTAAAAGAAGCACCAAATATAGAAATTCAAGATAATACTGAAAACTTAAAAATTCTCTGGGAATGCTGTCAAATTCCTGATTTTGTAAAAAAAACTTACGGTCATCATTTTGAGGTTGTAAGTAAAATTTTTAATTTTTTAACAAATGGAAAAAAAAAAGTTCCTAACCACTACATGAAAGAGCAATTATCCTTATTAGACAAATTGGACGGAAATGTAGACTCTTTATCAAATAGAATTGCCAATGTTAGAACTTGGGCTTATGTATCCAACAAATCTAATTGGGTTGAAAATCAAGATTATTGGATAGAAAGAGCCAAAAACCTTGAAGATAAACTATCTGACAGACTTCATGATGAATTAACAAAAACATTTATTGACAAGAGAGCAAGTGTTTTAGCGAGAGGTTTAAAACAAGATATTATGTTTGAAACAGAGATTGTAAATAATGAAGAAGTAATGATTAACGAACAGTATATTGGCCGGTTAAAGGGTCTTAAATTAGAGTTAGATCTAAAGGTTGATACATTAGATGCTGATATAAAATCTTTAAAAAAGGCTGCAAGACAAAATGTTGTTCCTGAAATTATCAAAAGAATAAATCAAATAATTGATACTGGTTTAATTGAACTAAAAGATGATTTTAAAGTTTATTGGAACAACAATCAAATTGCTAAATTAATTCCAGGTTCAGATTATCTAAATCCACAAATTCAATTAATTATTGATGAAATGATCGAGAATAGTGAGAAATCAAGACTAAACTCTTATTTGCAGAAATGGCTAAATAAAAAAATAGAAACAGAGTTAAAAAGTCTAATAGATTTGAAAAATGTTAAAGATAATAATTCAGAATTAAGAGCTCTAGCATATCATCTTTATGAGAATAATGGAGTTGTAAAAAGAGAAGAAGTTTTAAATTATTTAAATAAAATTAACCAAGATGATAGAAAAAAATTGAGAAACTTAGGGGTTAAATTTGGAAGATACCACGTTTTCTTATTTAAGTTGTTTAAACCAAGTTCAGTATTGTTAAGAATTCTTTTATGGAAAAACTTTAATGAGAAAAATTTTGACTTCTTACCTCCTACATTTGGGTTAAATTTTTTAGAGGAAAAGGGGAAATTAAATAAAAATTTAATGCTCTTATGTGGTTTTGAAAAATTCGAAAATCTTTATGTAAGGATAGATATTTTAGAGAGATTATTTCTAATGATTTTTAATACTAAATCGGAAGACAAAATTAAGGAGATCAAACTAATTCCTGAAATGTTGAATTTGTTAGGTTGTAATAAAGAAAATTTTGTGAAATTAATAAAGAAAATGAATTACAAAACTTATGAAAAAGATAATAATCTTCACTTTAAGTACATTCCATCCAAAAAAATAATAAAAAAAGACAATATTAAGAATATTAATGATAATCCATTTAACATACTTTCACAACTTAACTTAAAATAATGTTTAATATTTTTAAAAAAGGAGAAACAGAAAAAGAAAATAATCATCCATCGATAATGGCTGTTGCTTGTTTATTAATTCATTTAGCTAAAATTGATGAGAATTATACAGATAAAGAAAAAAAAATTATTAAAGATGCAATTATAGAAATGGGAGGTGAATCAGAAGAAATTGATAAAATAATAAAAGAAGCTGAAGAAAAAGAGAAAGATTCAAATCAAATACTTGATTTTACCAGAGAGATTAAAAATATTAACTCGGAGGACAAAATAATTATAATAGAGGCTTTATGGGATATTATATATTCTGATGAAGATGCCGATATGTATGAGACAAACCTAATGAGAAGATTAAGTGGTTTACTTTATCTAGATCCAAAAGTTGTGGGTGATATTAAGGAGAAAGTTCGTCAAAAAAAAACATGACATATTTAGTAAATGATAAATGCATCAAATGTAAATTGATGGATTGTGTTGAAGTATGTCCAGTGGATTGCTTTTACGAAGGTAAAAATATGCTTGTAATTAAACCCGATGAGTGTATAGATTGTGGCGTTTGTGAGCCAGAATGTCCAGTGGATGCTATTATATCCGATAATGATGATAATCAAGGAAAATGGTTGGATATAAATAAAAAATATGCTGACATATGGCCGAACATTAGTGAGAAAAAAGATCCTCCAACGGATCATGAAAAGTTTAGAGATGTAGAAGACAAGTATGAAAAATATTTTAAAGAAAATCTTGAATAAAAAAAAGATTAAAAAAGTAACTAAAAAAATACCTAAAACTGAAAAAAAAGCTACTAAGACAAAAAAAATTTCAAAGGTAGTAAAAAAAATTAAAAAAGTAACTAAAAAGTTAAATAAAAAAAAAGAAATAAAAGAAATAAAAAAAAAGGATAAAGTAGAAGTCAAAACTGATCCACTAAGAATACCAAAAAATAATGAGCAAAAACCTGAAATTAAAAAAGTAAGAAAACAAGAAACAGAAAAAAGATTATATAAGGTTAAAGATTATGTAAATTATCCTAAAGATGGAGTTGGTCAAATTATAGAAACTAAAAAAATCAACATAGGTGGAATTGATGTAGAAGTTTACGTAATTAAATTAGAAAAAGAGAAAGCAGAACTAAAGTTTCCAATTAATAAGCAATCATTATTAAGACCTCTAGCAACAATTAATCAATTAAATAAATGTGTTAGTATCTTAAAGAGTAAACCGAAAATTAAGCGATCGATGTGGAGCAGAAGAGCACAAGAATATGAAGCTAAAATTTCCTCTGGTAAAATTTATGATTTAGCAGAAGTTGTGAGAGATTTAAATAAAGGTGATGATATAATGATTGATCAGTCTTACAGCGAAAGACAATTATTTGAAAAAGCTTATGAAAGATTGCTAACAGAATTTCAAATAGTATTAGGATCTAGTTTAGAAGATGCTCAGAAAAAACTTGATAAAGCTTTAAAGAGAAATTTAGAAAAACAAGCACAAAAAATTGAAGAAAAACTATCTGAGGATCAGTCAATAAATCAAGAAATCACAGAGTAAAAAAAAACGCTCCTCACGCAAACGCCATGAGAAGCGTTATCAGTTAAAAAGAATACTAAACTATCTTCTTTTTTTCTTCTTAGCTTTTTTCTTAGCTTTTTTCTTAGTTTTCTTTTTAGCAGCTTTCTTTTTTCTTTTAGCCATCTTTAGCTCCCTTTTTTTATAAACGAATCTTTATGATTCGTTAATAACTAATTTTTATTTTTTTTGAATAGTTATGTCAAACACTTAATTTTTAAAAAAAAAATTATGTAAAATTATTTTTTTATTTTTTTTATTAATTAAAAAAAAAGTTAAATAAATCGCTATTAATAAAGTGTTTTGTAAAATATTTAATAAAGTTTTTCAAATTCATTTTTATATTTCTGAACAATTTTATATCTTTTAAGTTTTAAAGTTGGAGTTAGCATTCCATTTTCAATTGAAAATTTTTCATTGATAATAAAAAATTTTTTTACATTTTCTATTTTAGAAAGATTTTTATTTATATTTTCTATTTCTTTTTCTATTTGATCTTTTGTTACGTTAATATTTTCTTCAGATAAAACCAATAAAGCAACTAAGTATGGTTTATTATCTCCATAAACAATTGATTGATCAATAAATTTTGAATTTGATAATTCATTTTCTATTTTAACTGGAGAAATATTATCCCCACCAGGTGTAATCAAAATATCTTTTTTTCTGTCAGTAATTTTTAAATATCCATTCTCAAAAATTCCAATATCACCTGTATGTAACCAACCATCTTTTAAAACTTTATTAGTTTCTTCTTCATTATTCCAATAACCTAACATTACATTTTCACCTTTAACTAAAATTTCTCCATCTGAAGCTATTTTTACTTCATTACCTTTAAACGGTGGGCCCACAGTCTCAACCCGAATATCATCAATTGGGTTACAACTCACAACTGGAGAGGTCTCGGTTAATCCGTAACCTTGCAGAGTAGGTAGGCCAATAGCATTTAAAAAAATACCAACTTCTTTATCAAGAGCTCCTCCACCAGAAACGAAGGTTTTTAGTTCACCTCCAAATTGACTTTTAATTTTTTTTCTTACAATTTTCTCTAAAATATTGTCAATTAATTTTTCTAAAATTGTTAAAGATTTTTTGTTTATCTTTTTCGTTCCTAATTCTAACATTTTTAATATTAAAATTTTCTTCAAACCTGTTGCTTTATTAAAACTAGCATTAATTTTTTGAAATAAATTTTGATAGAACCTAGGAACTGCAGTCATTATTTGTGGTTTAGAATCATTCATGTTCTTAATTAATTTCTCTATGCTTTCAGCATAAAATATTTTTGCTCCAACACTTATTTGAACAAATTGAACAGTATGTTCATAAGAATGTGAAAGAGGTAACCAGGTTAAAAATCTAGTCTGATCTGTTAGCAAAGGTTTTAATATATCGAGTGCACCATTACAATTATTTAAAATTCCACCATGACTTAAGATTACACCTTTTGGGTTACCTTGTGTTCCTGAAGTATAAATAATACAAGCTGGATCATTTCTTTTAATTGATAAGTCTGGAACATTTAAATCTTGATAATCTAAATTGGAAAATAATTTGTTAATATTTATATAATCGTCTTCATTTACATCTAATTCTTCAAAAGAAAATATTTTAACAACAAAACTATTTTTTTTTATAATTTCTTTGACTTTGTTAAATTGTTCTTGATTAGAAACAAAGATTAGTTTTGGATTACAATTTTCAATTATATATTCATAATCTTTCTCAGCATAAGTTGTATAAGCTGGTACAGTAACAGCTTCTGATAACATGACTGAAAGATCCGTTATAAACCACTCAGGTCTATTTTCAGATATTAATAAACATCTATCACCTTTATTTGTATATTTTTTAATTTCTGAAGAAAGTTTTTTAATTGAATGGAATGTTTTTTCCCATGAAAAACAATTACTGGTATCTTTTAAGGATGTTAAAAGAATATTGTTTTTTTTCTGTTTTTTATAATTGATAAAAAATAGTTCAACTAAATTATTAATGTTTTGTGTACTCATAAATTCCTGGTGGGCAAAGAGAGAATCGAACTCTCACAGTATTGCTACTATTGGATTTTGAGTCCAACGCGTCTACCAGTTCCGCCATTCGCCCAAAGCTTTGCATATTTTAACTAATAGTATTAAATCATTTATTATATTAAAAGAAAATATGTTTAAAGAACTGTACAATAAAACTATTAAACTAGCAGGTCATAAAAGATCCAAATCCTTTTTAGGATTTATATCTTTTATTGAAAGTTTTATATTCCCAATACCGCCAGATGTTTTGATAATTCCTATGACAATAGCTCGAAAACATGAATGGATTAGAATTGCATTAATTGCAACTATAGGATCTGTTTTGGGAGCTTGCCTTGGCTATCTTATTGGATATGTTTTTTTTAATGAAATTGGCCTTAAAATTTTTGAAATTTATGGTGTGGATGATGCTTCATTTTTAAAAGATAAAGTATCATCGGAAGGTGGGGTTATTGCCTGGATAACTCTTTTAGCAATTGCAGGTTTTTCACCAGTGCCTTTTAAGTTACTTACAATCACAAGTGGTTTTATAAACTTTAATATTTTTTATTTTATTGCCATTTCTCTTCTAACAAGAGGTTCGCGCTTTTTTTTAATAGCATTTTTAGTTGGAAACTTTGGACCTACAATGAAAAAAATTATTGAAAAAAAACTTTTAAAATTCTCTATTTCGCTATCAGTTATTCTAATTATTTTTGCTTATTTTATATATAAATTTTTAAATAATTTTATTAATTAAATATGATCTTATTTCCTAATAGAAAAATTTTTTACTTAATTATTTTATCAATCTCATTAATTTCAATAATTTCAGCTTTATACATTGAGTATATATTGCAGTATCAACCCTGTAAGTTATGTATTTATCAAAGGTTACCTTACCTAGCTGCAATATTTTTAAGCTTTATCGGGTTAAATTATTCGAATAATGATCATATTTTAATAGTTACAATTATGATATTCGCTTTGAGCGCTATATTATCTGGGTATCATTTTGGAATTGAGAATAGTATATTCGATGAACTATCAGCCTGTACAAATGGATCATCAGATATTTTAAATAAATCAAAATTACTAGAGACTCTTAACAAAACTATGCCTGTTAACTGTAAAGATGCTACTTTTAAAATTCTTGGAATTTCACTAGCGGCAATTAATACAATTTTATCAATTTTAATTGTTATTTTTTCCATTAGAACATTGGTCTATGAAAAAAACTGACAAAAAAAAATTAGAAGAATTTATAAGAGTAGATCACGCTGGAGAAAGAGGTGCAATTAAAATTTATGAGGGTCAACTGCTTGCTTTAAATACTATTGTAAAAAATGATGATTTGAAACAAATTATTAGAGAAATGAAGAAGCATGAAGAGGAACATTCAAATTTTTTTGATGATGAAATAAAAAAAAGAAGTATAAAACCAACAAAATTATTACCATTATGGGATTTGCTTGGATTAGGCCTTGGATTTGGCTCAACAATACTTGGAAAAAAAGCAGCGATGTTATGTACGGCCTCTGTCGAGGAGGTAATAGACGAACATTATAAAAATCAAATTAATCAAATTGAAGGAGATGAAAAGGATTTAAAGGAAAAAATAATAAAATTTAGACAAGACGAATTAGACCATAAAGATATAGCCTACGAGAAGGGTGCTACAAAAAAAGGTGTTTATTCAATTATGGATAAAGTAATTAAAACTGGTTCTAAGGTTGCTATAAAAATCTCTGAAAAAATTTAGTTACGGTTCAAGTTCGACATCCCAATACAAATAGTCCATCCAACTTTTATGTAAAAAGTTAGGTGGAAAATTCTTTCCATTTTTATGAAGATCTTCTGTAGTAGGTTGAAAAGGCCATTGATTTAATGTCATACCTGAGTTCTTTATTAGTCTTCCTCCCTTTTTAACATTACAGGAAGAACAAGCAGTCACAACATTATCCCAATTAGTTTTTCCACCTTTTGATCTTGGTAGTAAGTGATCAAATGTTAGTTCGTTTTTGCTACCACAATATTGGCAGCTAAATTTATCTCTTAAAAATACATTAAACCTTGTAAAGTTAGGATTTGATTGAGGTCTAATGTATGATTTAAGAGCAATTACACTTGGAAGTTTCATGCTAAACGAAGGACTTCTAATTTGTCTGTCATAATAACTGACAATAGAGACTCTATCTAAGAAAACAGATTTAATTGAATCTTGCCAACTCCACAATGAAAGTGGATAATAACTTAAGGGTCTATAATCTGCATTTAAAACTAACGCTGGACATTTTTCTAGCGACATACTTTGATCTGAAAGCTCAATCATAATTAAAGCATACATTAAATATATTTTTAATCAACTTTACTGATTGTATATTAAGGATTTATTAATTAATTATATTTTTTTTAATAAAGTTTAATGCCGCACTTGATGCTGCCATAGGTATATGGTGATCACAGTTTTTAATCATTAAAGTTTCAATTTTAATTTTATTTCTGATAAAAAAATCTTCAGCCTCAAGTAAATTGCTTGGGGGGACAATTAGATCATTTTCACCATGTATCATTAAAATATTAGTTTTATTTTTAATTCTTGGAGAAAGGTCTTTCATATTTATGATTCTTCCAGAAAATCCTACAATACAACTAAATTCTTTTTCGGATGTTAGACCAACATTTAATGACATCATGCATCCTTGACTAAAACCAGAAACACAAATTTGTGAATATTCTAAATTAAAATAATTACTTACTTCTGAAATATAACCGTTTAAAACATTTTCTGCCCCTTTTGACTCTTGAAGAGTATAGTCTGGATCTTCATTATTTAAATCAAACCATTGAAAGCCAGTTGGATTTAAGCTGCACACTTCATGTGCATCAGGACATAAAAAAACTGTATTTTTTAAAAATCTTTTCCAATTTAATGTAAGCATACTGATATCTTTGCCATCACCTCCATATCCATGAAGTAAAATTACTGCACTTTTAACTTTCTCATTATTTTCTGGTTTTACTATTGTTGTATTTAACGAAAATTTCATAAAATTTTTGGTAACCAATCAAGTAAAGATTGATCATTAAAGTCAATATACCCAACAATTCTCCCAACTTCAAAACCATTTTGGTCTATTAAAATTGTTGTGGGTAATCCTCGTAGCTTAAATAACTGTGAAAACTCTGGTCCAGATCCTGTAAATATATCTAAATTTTTAATTTTTATTTTATCAAAAAATTCTTTTGATTTTTTGTAGCTTTCGCCACCGATATTAATTGGAATAATATTAATATTTTTAAATTCATTTAAAGTTTTAAGTTTATCCAAAGATGGCATCTCTTTTTTACAAGGAGCACACCAAGTGGCCCAAAAATTTATTATTAAGGGATTTGATTTATAATCATTTAAACTTACTTTTTGGCCATCAGATTTAATAAATTCTATATTTTCAATTTTTTTCTTGTCTTTATGTACTATAAGATTTTTTATTTCTGGACGCTCTATTGAATATGAGACGCTAGATGATATTAAGTAAAATATTATTATAAGATAATTAAAAAAAATGATTTTCATAAAATCTGTTAGAATTAAATATCATGGGTAAAAATAAAAACAATCAACCAATTTGGAACACTAGAATTAAAAAGGAAAAAACAAACCTTTTTAAAAAGATTGGTGGATCAATAGCAATTGATAAAAGATTATTCAGAGAAGATATTGAAGCTTCGATTGTACATGTTGAGATGCTGTTTAGACAAAAAATTATAAATTTTAAAATTAAAAATAAAATAGTTTGGGGTTTGAATAGAATTAAGAACGAAATTATAAAAAAAAAATTTATTTTTGATAATAAACTTGAGGATATTCATATGAACATAGAACACAGACTCTTTGAGCTAATTGGAGAAGATGCTGGATATATTCACACGGCAAGATCAAGAAACGATCAAATAGTTACAGATTTTAAAATTTGGTTAAGAAAAGCTAATAAAGAGATTGTTAAAAATATTGATGTAACAATTAAAAATATTTTAAAAAAAGCAGAAAAAAATGTTGAAACAATAATGCCTGGTTTCACACACCTTAAAAATGCTCAACCAGTTTCTTTTGCTCATTACTTAATGGCTTACCTAGAAATGTTTAACAGAGATAAAAATAGATTTAAAAATAACTTAGAGAGTCTTAATGAAAATCCACTTGGTGTGGCTGCTTTAACAGGTACTTCTTTTAAAATTGATAGATTTTATACTTCAAAAAAATTAGGTTTCGACAGACCAACTAAAAATTCAATTGATACTGTTTCTGATAGAGATTTTGTAATCGATTTTCTATATTCTTGCTCTGCATGTGCTGTTCATATCTCTAGGATTGCTGAGGAGTTTATAATCTGGAATTCAGATGCTTTTAAACTTATTAATTTGAATGATAAAATTGTAACTGGATCATCCATTATGCCTCAAAAAAAAAATCCAGATCCTCTAGAATACTTAAGAGGGAAAACAGGATTTATGTTTGGAAATCTTTTCTCTATGCTCACAACTTTAAAAGGATTGCCATTATCTTATTTTAAGGATCTACAAGATGATAAAGAAATTGTTTTTAAATCGTTTGATCAGTTAAAAAATTCCTTAATTATATTAAACGATGTTCTTAAAAATTTTTCGCCAGATAAAAAAAGAATGATTGAACTTGCAGAAAGTGGCTACATTACAGCAACTGATTTAGCAGATTATATGGTAAGAGAATTAAATTATCCCTTTAGAAAAGCCTATTTACAAACAGCTAAAATCATAAATTTTGCCGAAAAAAATAAAAAAAAATTGTCAGAGCTCTCAATTAAAGAGATAAATAAAATTGAAAAAGGTTTAACCGCTGATGTTCTGAAAGTATTTGAACTAAAAAAATCTGTTAATTCTAAAGTTTCTTATGGTGGAACTTCTTTCGACAACATTAAGAAAATGATATTAAGTTATAAGAAGAAATAACTATGATAAAAAAAATAACTTTAATTACCATGTGTCTAATTTTATTAACTTCATGTGGAAGAAAAAATGAGCCAAAATATGAGGCATCATTAAATAATAATGTTACGAAATTTGATAATATTAATAACGTATTTAAAATGCCAAAAAAAGATGAAATATATCAATAATATTTTTACAGTTGAAAAATCCAGACTCACTAAAGTAATTAAAAAATTTGAAACACCAATTTTTTGCTATTCAGAGAAAAAAATTAATGAAAATATAACTAAATTTAAAAGAAGTTTTAAATCATTTTCTCCAATCATATGTTTTTCAACAAAATCAAACTGTAATCTAGAAATACTTAAACTAATTAAACGAAGTGGATTGGGAGCTGATGTTGTCTCAAAAGGTGAATTAATGATTGCTCTTAAAGCTGGAATAAATTCCAAAAAGATTGTTTTTTCTGGAGTGGGTAAAACTAAGTCAGAATTGATTTATGCGATAGATAAAAATATTTTATTGATTAATTGTGAGTCAAAAAGTGAAATATTAGAAATAGAAAGTATAGCAAAATCTAAGAATAAAAAGGTAAATATTGGAATTAGATTAAATCCAAATACAGATGCTAAAACAATTAAACAAATTTCAACTGGTAAAAAAGAAAATAAATTTGGTGTTAGTGAAAAGATATTTATTGAAGTTTCAAAATATATAAAAAACTCAAAATTTTTAAATCTAAAATGTTTAAGTGTACATATTGGAAGTCAAATTCTAGACCATAAGCCATACCAAAAAATGGTTAATGTTATAGATAAATTAATTAAAAAAATTAACTTTAATTTTGAGTATATAGATCTTGGTGGTGGTATGGGAATTGATTATAAAAAAGACGATAAAAGATTTAATTATAAAAAGTATAATCAAATTATTAAAAAATTTTTAAAAAAGCATAAATCAAAAATTATTTTTGAACCCGGTAGATCAATTATAGGTGATACTGCAATATTAATTTCAAAAATTATTTATATAAAAGAAAATTCTAAAAAAGATTTTATTATTATGGATGCAGCTATGAATGATTTTATGAGACCTGCGTTGTATGGAGCTGAGCATAAAATAATTCCATTAAAAAAAACAAATAAAATGACTAGGAAAAGTTATGATTTTGTAGGACCGATTTGCGAAACGACAGATAAATTCCTAACTACAAATAAATTTCAAAAATTAAATGAGAAAGATTATATTATTATTTGTGACGTAGGAGCATATGGCTCATCGTTATCTTCTAATTATAACATTAGACCTAAACCTGCTGAAATATTAATAAAAGGTTCAAAAATAAATGTAATTAAAAAAAGACAAAAACTAAAAGATATAATTTAGTTTTTGACAAAAATGATAAGAAAACTTCTATTTTTACTTTTTTTCTTCCTAGGTATATCTATAATTTCAATAATATTCCTGCCATCATTAATGATGCCAACTAAAATAGTTTTATTCGGTGGAAAAATGATGGGAAGGTGGGCTGCCGTTTGTCTTCAAATTTTTTTACAAACAAAAATTTTTGTTAAGGGTAGGGAAAATATTATTAAAAATGAAAAGTTTTTTATTGCTTGCTCTCATCAATCGATGTTTGAAACTTTTTACCTACAAACAATTTTTAATTCACCAATATTTATTTTAAAACATGAATTAATCAAAATGCCTATATTTGGCTGGTATTTAAAAAAGATTGGATCAATTTCAATTAATAGAAATAAAATTAGTAAAGATAATTTAGGTTTAATAGATAAAATAAAAAATTCTATAAAAAATTCAGAAAGACCATTAATTATATTTCCTCAAGGAACAAGAGTTTTGCCAAATGAAATAATTCCTTTTAAAAAAGGTGTTGGTAGAATTTATGAAGAATTAAAAATAAATTGCCAACCTGTGGCGATAAATTCTGGAAATGTTTGGCCAAAAAATGGAAAATTATCTTCAAAAAAAACAATAACTATATCAATTCTTCCAGAAGTAAAAACTGGAATGAAGTCAACTGACTTTACGAATTTTATAGAGGATAAAATATATACTGAGTTAAAATTAATGAATTAGCCCTTCATTGGCATTACAACATATATGCTATCATAATCAGCTGGATCTCTTATTAAGGCTGGTGAACCTGTATCTTTTAAATAAATTTCAATGTTATCTCCATCAAGTTGGGAAGCAACATCAATTAAATACCTAGAATTAAAGCTTATATCAAGCTCGTGATCAAACTTAACACTTAAACTTTCTTTACCATCACCACTATTTGTATTGTTAACTGAAAGATCAAGATTATCTTTTGAAAGATTAAATTTTACACCATCTTTTTTATCTAAGGAGACTGAAGCAACTCTATCTACTGAATTCAAAAATGATTTTAAATTAACTTCTAATTTTTTTTGGTTTTCTTTTGGTATTACCTGTACGTAGTTTGGAAATTTTCCATCAATAAGTTTAGATATCAATATACTATTGTTAATTTCAAATTTAATTTTTGATTTAATATTTGATATTTTTACCTCACCTTCATAGTCCTCTAATAATGAGCAAAGCTGAAAAATAGTCTTCTTTGGTAATATTATTTGATCAAATTGGACTTTATTTTGGAGTCTTATCTTTGATATGGACATTCTATGACTATCAGTAGCTGCGGCTGTTAAAAAATTTTTATCTTCGACTTCTGTCTGATGTAAAAAAATTCCACTTAAATAATGTCTTGTTTCATCGTTAGATACTGAAAATTTACATTTATTTAGCAGTTTTAGTAGCTCTTTTGATTTAATCGAAAACTCATTTTCATTAAAATTTTCATCTGTTAAGGGAAATTCAGAAGCACTAATACAATTTAAGTTGAACACAGATTTATCAGACTCTAAATGCAATTTATTTTCACTAGGATTAGAAAAATTAATTTTACTTCCAGATGAAAATTTTCTAACAATATCATACATTATTGATGAGGATGAAGTAGTTTTACCCTCTTCTAATATTTCGACATTTGGAATTTGATGAATAAAAATTAAATCAAGATCAGTAGCTGTAATTGTTAGTTTTCCATTACTTACTTCCAATAATACATTTGAAAGTATCGGTAACGTACTTCTTTTTTCAATTACACCTTGACAATAATTTAAAGATTTTTGAAGATCTTGTTGATTAAGACTAAACTTCATTTTCTTTATTATATAAAATCTTATTTTTTAAACTATCAATATTAATATTTAATTCGCTATCCTCTTTTCTTAATCTTTCTATGGTTTTGACAGAGTGGATTACGGTTGTATGATCTCTATTGGAAAAGGATCTACCTATCTCAGGCAAGGATTTGGATGTTAACATTTTAGCAAGATAGATTGCAGTCTGTCTTGGTCTGACAAGATATCTTGATCTTCTTGGAGAAAGCATTTCATTTTTACTAATTTTATAAAATTTGCAGACTATTGTCTGGATTGTATCAATATCTACTTTATTTTCAGTGAGGTTGAGCAAGTCTTTTAAAACAATTTTAACTTCAGATAAGCTTGGAACTTTATTATAAATCCTTGTAAAAGACACAATCCTATTTAGTGCTCCAACTAACTCTCTAATACTAGTTTTAATTTCTGTACTAATAAATTTTTGTATTTCCTCAGAAATAATAACCTGATTTGAGTATGATAATTTTAATTCTTCAGTTTTAGATTTAATAATTTTATATCTAAGTTCATAATCAGGATTTTGAATATCGACAACTAAACCTCCAGAAAATCTAGATTTTATTCTCTCTTGTATTCGTGAAAGTTTATTAGGTGGTCGATCTGCAGATATTATTATCTGTGAATTTTTATCTAATAAGGCATTGAATGTATGAAAGAACTCTTCTTGCATTGCCTCTTTACCATTCATAAACTGAATATCATCAATTAGTAAAATATCTGTATTCCTAAAGTACTCTTTAAACTTAACCATTTCATTTGATTTTATGGATTTAACAAATTGGTACATGAATCTCTCTGCAGATATAAACATTACTTTATTCTTTTCTTTCAATTCTAGACCAATTGCATTTAATAAATGGGTTTTACCCATTCCTACTCCACCATATAAGTATAATGGATTATAATGCGCTATATCTTTTGAAACTTTTTTTGAAGCTTCAAATGCTAACTTATTACTTTCCCCAGTTATAAATTTTTCAAAATTTTTATTTGGATCTATTCTGTTATATTGAAGATAAGAATCTTTTATAAACGAAACATTATCATTATTAGTTTCAATAGACTTTTGAGATGATATATTTGACTCTTTTATTTCATTATCTTTGTTATCTTTTATAGTGAATTCAATCCTTACTAAGTCTTTTTTATATTCTTTAATTATCTGCAATATTTGGTCTAAATATCTTGATACTATCCAGTCTCGAATAAATCTGGTTGAAACTGAAAATAAAATATAATTGTGGAATTCTTCAACTAACTCAATTTTTTTTATCCAACTCTCAAAAATCTCATTACCAAATTTTTCTCGCATTTCATTTTTTATATTTTTCCAATCTATTTTCTTTTCGAGTGAATTTTTGTTTTGTAAATTATTTTTCATGAAAGAATTCCACTTAAGACTTATGCAAATTTATTGCAATAAGTTTATTTGTAAAAACAAAAAAAAATAAAATTTATGATTGAATAAATCCTAGATTGAATTTTTGAAAAATATTTTTTCAACTTAATGGGGTAAGAAATTTAAAATTAATATTTTACTAAATCTATATCTAGTAATTTTTAAAATTAATCTTTTAGATGTAGTAATTAATTAGTAAATTGTACGTTTAAGTTGTATTAAAAGAAATTTTTACTTATTAGAGGTTGTTATAAAGAATTAATTTTTTTTGTAATCCTTGACACGTTCCTTGAGGCGTTTTGTCTTTTAATTACTCCAGTTTTTGCAATTGACATCAATTCAGAATTTAGCCTTGGTAAGAATGCTAATGCTTCTTTTTTATCTTTTTTTTCAATTATAGAATTCATTTTTTTCATTGCACTTCTATAACGACTCTTTCTTGATCTATTAACGGCTGTTTGCCTTTTAATTTTTCTAGTACGTTTAATTGCTGATTTTGTATTCGCCATAAGCGTGAGTGTATATCTTCAGATAATGATTGGGTCAATACAATAATTGTTTATTTTTGACATAAATTACAAAAAAAACTAGACCTATTTGAAATAAATTTTTTTTGTATTATCCCTTTACAACTATATTTTAAACATTTTTTATTTTCTCTTTGATAAACATTAAAATTTTTTTGAAAAGAACCTTGGTCTCCACTTGTATTCATAAAATCCCTAATACTCGATCCTCCTTTGTCAATTGCTTTCCTTAAAACTGCTTTTGAAAAATGAGAAATTTTTTGACAATCATTTAAACTAAGTAAACTTACCTCTTTAGATGGTATAATCTTACATAAAAACAATATTTCACTTGCATAAATGTTACCAATTCCTGAGACAAAATTTTGATCAATTAAAAAATTCTTAATATTTTTTTTTTTATTTTTAAAGTAATTAAAAATATAGTTTTTATCAAATAATGGGTCAAAAGGCTCTGGCCCATATTTTTTAAAGTTATTATTTATTTCTTCATCATTTTTAAAATAAGAAAAATAACCAAATCTTCTTGGATCATTATAAATTAACTTAAAGTTATCAATTTTGATTTCTACATGATTATGCTTTTTTTGGTAATAATGGAGAATGATAAAAACTAGTGTTTGTTATGGAATTCTTTTTTCTAGATTTACTAATTAAATGAATAGTTCCTGACATCCCAAGATGTATCATTAAATTAGAACTATCCTCAAATTTAAGAATTAAATGTTTTGAAAACCTATCTACTTTTACAATTTTTTTTTTTACAATATTTTTTTCAAAATTTTTTGGGATTTTAAATCTTAAATTTCTATTTTTTATTAATATGTCTTTAATAATCTTTCCAGTAATACTCTTATTCAAAGATTGTTTGACGATTTCTACTTCTGGTAATTCAGGCATTTCATACTATATTAGTGTTTTAATATAATTTATATGCAACAAAATCTTCAAAATAAAGCGGGTCTCGTCGAAGGAGTATTTAATAAAGTATACGATAAATATGATTTGATGAACGATTTTATGTCCTTTGGAATTCATAGGATTTGGAAAAAAAACCTTATGAATTGGATGAGTCCAACAAAAGACAAAAAGTATTTAGATGTTGCTTGTGGAACTGGTGATTTAGGAAAATTATTTTTAGATAATACAGATAAAAATGGAGAAATTTTCTCTTCAGATTCGAACGTTAAAATGATTGAAAAAGGAAAAAAAAGACTTAGCAATTATAAAAATATAAAATGGGTTGTTGCAGAGGCAGAAAAGTTGCCATTCAAAAATGATACTTTTGATTTTTATACAATTAGTTTTGGTTTGCGAAATACAAAAAATTTAAATAAATCTTTATCAGAAGCTCACAGAATTCTTAAACCTGGTGGAAGATATATGTGTTTAGAATTTTCAAAAATTCAAAATTCTAATTTAGATTTTTTATATAAAAATTATTCAAAATTAATTCCACATATAGGAAAGGCAGTTGTTGGGGATAAAGACCCGTACGAATATTTGACAAAAAGTATAGAAGAATTTGTTAATCAGGAAGAATTGATCGATTTAATGAAACAAAATAATTTTAAAAATTGTTCATATAGAAATCTATCTGGTGGAATAGTAGCTATTCATTCTGGTTGGAAAATATAATGTTAAAAAGATTAATTACATTATTTAAACTTGGTAGAAAACTCGCTAAGTCTGATGTTTTAAGTATTGTATCAAAATTTAACAAACCACCTTTACTTATAAGTGTAATATTTAAATTACTTTCCTTTTCTTTTACAAAAAAAGATGAATCACATGATAATTTAAATGAAGGCGAAAAATTATCAAATTCTCTGGCATCTATGGGCACAACATTTATTAAACTTGGCCAATTTTTAGCGACAAGGCCTGATATAATAGGAGATAAATTATCAAAAGAGCTAGAAAATTTACAAGACAAACTTCCACCTTTTCCACAATCAAAAGCTAAAGAAATGATTAAAAAAGACTTAGGTGATGAACTATATAATTCTATTATTAATATTAGTGAACCAGTTGCAGCTGCCTCTATTGCTCAAGTACATAAAGCTCAAATAAACGATAGTGGAGTTATTAAAAATGTAGCAATAAAAATACTAAGACCGAATATTAAAAAGATCTTTAATGAAGAAGTAGATGCTTTGATGCTTTTTGCCTATATTATTGAGTCACTAATCAAAAAAACTAAAAGATTAAAGTTGGTTGAAGTAGTTTTTTTATTGAAAGAAATTACCAGTCTTGAGATGGATTTAAGATTTGAAGCTGCTGCAGCTAATGAATACGCAGAAAATACCAAAAATGATGCAGGTTTTGAAGTTCCTAAGATCTATTGGGATTATACAAGCGAAAATATAATGACCCTTGATTGGATTGACGGTGTATCTATTAGAGAGACAGAAGAGCTAGAGAAAAGATCAATTGATACAAAAAAAATTGCCACTGATATAATTCAACATTTCTTAAGACATGCTGTAAGAGATGGTTTTTTTCATGCAGACATGCATCAAGGAAATATTTTTGTAAATGAAAGTGGTCAAATTGTTCCTATTGATTTTGGTATCATGGGAAGGCTAGATAATGTTAGTAAAAAATTTTTAGCTGAAATTTTATTTGGTTTTATACAAAGAGATTATAAAAAAGTTGCAGAGGTGCATCTCGCAGCAGGACTAGTCCCAAATAATGTACCAGTCAATGATCTTGCTCAAGCATTAAGGTCAATCGGTGAGCCAATTTTTGGTCACTCCATAAAAAATATTTCAGGTGGTAAACTGCTAAAACAACTTTTTGATGTTACTGAAAAATTTAATATGCAAACTCAACCTCAGTTACTTATGTTACAAAAAACAATGGTAGTAGTTGAAGGAGTTGCAAGAAGATTAAACCCTGAAACAAACATATGGGAAACATCCAAACCTGTTCTAGAAAAATGGCTAAAAGAAACTAAAGATCCTATAAATTCGATTAATGAAACATTAAAAGACTCTGTCGAAGTATTAAAACGTCTTCCAAATTTACCTGAGGTAATGGATAAAGCAAACCAAGCCCTTAATTACCTTGCAAGTGGACAAATACCTCAAAGTTCAAACTCTTATAATGAATTAAATACTAAAAAAGAAGAAATGAAGTCATTTAGAAACCAGTCTATTATTGGCTTATTATCTCTTGTAATTTTAACCCTATTGGTATTTTAATTCTTCACATGAAAAATAAAAAAATACTTCTAATCATATGTGGTGGAATATCTGCTTACAAAAGCTTAGAAGTGATAAGAGGTTTAAAAAAAAGAGATGTAAGCATTAAAACAATACTTACAAAGAGTGGTAAAAATTTTGTAACACCTCTGTCTATTTCATCACTTTCGCAAGAAAAAGTATATGAAGACATATTCAGTGCAGAAAATGAGGCTGAAATGGATCATATTTCACTTTCTAGATGGGCAGATTTAATTTTAATTGTGCCTGCAACAGCAAATACAATCTCAAAATTAAGTTATGGCTTAAACGACGACCTAGCTAGCACTGTCGTTTTAGCATCTGATAAACAAGTGTTTTTAGTCCCAGCTATGAATGTCAGAATGTGGGAACATAAATCAACTAAAGATAATTTATCAAAATTAAAAAGTTACGGTTATAAGATAATTGGCCCTGAAATTGGAGATATGGCTTGTGGAGAGTATGGAAAAGGCAAAATGTCAGAACCATCATATATATTAAAAACTATAGAAAATTATTTTAAAAATATTGAAAAAAATAAAAAATATAAGGCATTAGTTACAGCTGGACCTACTAAAGAGTTTATAGATCCAGTAAGATTTATAACTAATAAATCAAGTGGAAAACAAGGTTATGAAATTGCTAAATCGTTAAGAGATAATGGTTTTGAAACAACGCTTATTTCTGGAGAAACAAATTTAGATCCAGTTGAGGGAGTTAAATTTATTTCAGTTAAAACTGCAGAAGAAATGTTTAGAGAAACTCTCAGAAATCTACCAACTGATGTTGCTATTTTTAATGCAGCAGTAGCAGATTTTAAAGTTAAAGAGATCAATAGTGAAAAAATAAAAAAAAGCGAAAATTTGGATCTTAAGTTAGAAAAAAATATTGACATTTTGTCAAACATATCAAATCATAATTCACTTAGACCAAAGATTACAATTGGATTTGCAGCAGAATCACAAAATCTTGAAATGAATTCAAAGAGAAAATTAGACCAAAAAAATTGTGATTGGATTATTGCAAATGATATTTCTGATAAAACAATAGGTTTTGATTCAGATGATAATGAAGTTTCTATATTTTATAAAAATAAAGAAAGTGAAAAGTTATTAAAGAAAAACAAATCTTTAATAGCATCTGAGATAGTGGATAGGGTTATCTCTGAGCTTAATTAATCAATGGTAAAGGTTTTATTTAAGAGACTTAACCAAAAAGCAAAACTTCCAAGTTATAAAACTAGTGGATCTTCGGGTATGGATCTGATGGCATGTGTAGCTGAACCTGTAACAATCAAACCAAATGAGTCGAAATTGATACCAACAGGTATTGCAATTGCAATTCCTGAAGATACAGAGGTTCAAATTAGACCAAGATCTGGTCTTGCCGCAAAATCAAGTATAAGCGTACTAAATACACCGGGTACAATTGATAGTGATTATAGAGGAGAGCTAAAAATTATTTTATTTAACCATGGTAAAGATGAATTTACTGTCAATGATGAAGATAGAGTTGCTCAAATGGTTTTAATGCCTATTTTAAAAGTAGAAATTGAAGAAACAAATGAATTACCAGAGACAATCAGAGGGTCTGGAGGATTTGGGTCTACTGGAAAATAGTAAATGTTTAGTAACAAAGACCTCGAGCGATATTCAAGACAGATTATTTTAAAAAAAGTTGGGATTTTAGGTCAAAAAAAAATTCAAAATTCCAAAGTTCTTGTTGTTGGATGTGGTGGTTTAGGGTCACCAGTGATTGATTTACTTTCACGAGCAGGTGTTGGCATAATTGGGATTATGGATCATGACAAAGTTAGTTTATCAAATTTACACCGGCAAATTATGTTCACTGCTGATGATGTTGGAAAATATAAAGTTAATATTTTAAAGAAAAAAGTAAGTAAAATTAACAAAAAAGTAAAAGTTAAAATTTATAGGAACAAAGCAGACGAGAAAAATTTAGGAAAAATTCTGAAAAAGTATGATGTTATTGTTGATGGTACAGATAATTTTAAAGCAAAATTTCTTTTAAATAAATTTTCGTTAAAATATAAAAAAAAACTTATTATTGGAGCTATAAGTAAATTTGAAGGACATATTTTTACATTTGATTTTAGTTTAAAAAAAAGTCCCTGTTTAAAATGTTTTTACCAAGGTGAACCAGCAGAAGGAGTTTTGGATTGTGAAACAGATGGTATATTGGGATCAACGGCAGTTATTACAGGTAGCCTACAGGCCAATGAGGTTCTGAAAGCAATTTTAAATGTTGGTAAAAATTTAAATTCCCATATTTTAATAATAGATTTATTAAATCTTAAATTTAGAAAAGTATTATTTAGAAAAAGAAAAGGATGTATATGCGAAAATGTTTAATACTTTCATTTTTTTTTCTTTTACAATTTTCATCTTTCGCACAAGAAAATAATTATTTTCTGATGCTAAAAAATAAAAAAGTAAATGTTAGATACGGTCCAAGCTTTGATTATCCAATTAAATATGTTTATAGAAAGATAGAATTACCTCTAAAAGTGATCGATAAAAAAGAAAATTTCAGAAGAGTTATTGATCATAAAAAAAATAGTGGTTGGATCCATATTTCACAATTGCGGAATTCACGTTCTATAATCACCAAATCTAAAAAAATTCTATTTAGAAAACCTACGAAATATTCAAAACCATTGGCAAAATTGGATAAGGGTCGTCTTTTAAAAGTTATTAAATGCGAAGAAAAATGGTGTAATATAAGTACGGGCGATTACTCAGGTTGGATTTTGAAAGATGACAAAATTTGGGGTATCGTTAATTAAAGTCTGCAGAAAGAGCTTTAATATTATCTTCCGAAAATTTAGTTGTGTGTGAATATTCTTTATGATCAATACCTACTTCAATTGAATTATTTTGGTCTTTGAACTTATTTACTTGATCGTCTGAAAATTTAAAATGTATAAATTGAACTGAAGATGCTTTTCCATCCTCTGAAGTTCTATCAACATCCATTTCTGGAACTGCATAAATTTTTTCGCCTCCAACTTTAATAAATATATTATTTTCTACTCCACCTAACTTTCCAAGAAACTCTGCTCTTATAATTGGATTGTCTATTTCAAACATTAAAGTGGCAACTAATTCTTTTCCATTAGGGATTAAAGGATTATATGCTGCAAGTTCGTCTGCAATTTGTTCGTCTCCGCCCTTTTCAATGTAAAGCATTTCTTGAACTTGGGCTATCATTGTTTCATAACATTCAAAATAAAATGTAGCATAAGGCCCTAAAAGAACTCTTCTATTTTTTTTAAACTGAACTAATTCTTTTCTCATTTGTCTTCTAACCTTTGTGTATGAATCTAAAGGAAGGAGATCATCTTTTGTAATAATTTTTTGTTCTTTTGACATTCTATAATCCATAACTTTTTGAGACTATCTCAATTGGGTGCACAGCTTCATCATTAATAATGTTTGTATCATCAGCTAACTGTTTAATATGTTTGCCAGCTAATGGACAATCAGAAGCCATATACTTATTATTTTTTCTTTTAACAGTGCTTGCGGTAGTTTTGCCCACTTTATTTGCTATGTCATGGGTTTCTTTCATAATACCGAAGGTTCCACCATGACCAGCACATCTCTCAACAACATCTAATTTAATATTTGGAATTAATTTAAGCATATCTCTTGCCTTATTACCCATATTTTGTGCTCTAGCATGACAAGCATTATGAACTGTTACTCCTCCATCAATTTCTTTCAAACCATCAACTAAACCCTCTTTATTTG
>CACGVB010000004.1 GCA_902576395.1 uncultured Pelagibacteraceae bacterium | reverse complement strand
ATATATTTGTTGCAACAGACGTATTTCCTGAAGAGCCAGTAAAAAAAAATGATCCAATTAGAAAACTTAAAAATGTATTATTTTCAGCTCATAGAGCTGGAGCTTTAGAACAGGCTTTTTTTGATATGGGTGAAATTGTTATGAAAGATATGAGCTTAATTTTGAAAAAAATACCTCCAAAATTCTGCAAAAGGGCCGAAAGAAAAACTGTAAAACTATTAGCCTCAAAACCTGTTGCAATTAACTGATTTTTTTATATTTTCTTCATTTATGTCATCAATTAATCAACTACTTCTAGAAGCAAAAAGTGTAACAAAGTACTTTGGAACCATAACAGCTCTTGAGAATGTCAATCTAAAGATACATGCAGGAGAATGTCTAGGTGTTGTAGGTGACAACGGTGCTGGAAAATCAACTTTAATGAAGGTTTTATCAGGATTGTACAAACCAAGTGCAGGCTCATTATTCTTTGATGGAAAAGAGAAAATTTTAGAAAGCCCTAAAGACTCGCAAAATTTAGGTTTAGAAATGGTTTATCAAGATTTGGCATTAGCTGGAAATCTTCCAATAGGTGAAAATATTTTTTTAGGACGTGAACCAACTAAAAATCTTGGACTACTAAAATTTCTTGATTATAAAAAAATTAAAGAACTTACTGATGCACATCTTGGTAAACTAAAAATTAATGTAAAAAGTGCTGATCAAAAGGTAGAGGAACTTTCAGGTGGTCAAAGACAAGCTGTTGCAATTGCTAGATCAACAGCATTTAATGCTAAAGTTGTAATCATGGATGAACCAACTGCTGCACTAGCAATAAAAGAAGTTGGAAAAGTTTTAGACCTTATAAATAGTTTAAAAAAAACAGGTGTTGGAGTAATAGTTATCAGTCATAGAATGGACGATATTTTTGCCGTTTGTGATCGTGTGATGGCCTTATTTCAAGGAACAAACTTTGCAGAATCAGAATTATCCAAAACTTCAAGAGATGAAGTAATTGGATGGATTATGGGTAAGAAATAATTATGGATAATAAAGATCAAGAAAAAAATTCGCTTTATTTGAAAATAATGCCATATCTTGAAAAGTATGGAATACTTTTACTACTAGTAATCATGATAGTGGTTATGCATTTTCTCCAACCAGATGTCTTTCTGTCATGGAGAAATGTAACGAATGTATTTAAACAAATTTCTTGGCAATCGATGTTAGCGTTAGGAGTATTCATGGTTATAGTCACAGCTGGAATTGATCTGTCTGTTGGATCCATCATGATGTTGTCATTAATGATCCTGGCAATAGTTGCTAAAGCTGGAGCCCCTTGGTATATAGTAGTAATTACACCTTTGATTGCAGGTTTTCTTTGTGGTTTATTTAATGGATTAGGAATAACATTGTTGAGGATGCCCCATCCATTTATAATGACTTTGGGTACTCTTTATATATTCAGGGGAACAGGAAATTTAATTTCAGGCGGAACACCAATTAGTGGTTTCACAGATGAGGTGAGGTATCTTGGGCATGGACGAATTGATTTAACTTGGCTTGGCCTTGAAAAATCTCAATACCTTCCAGTGAGCTTAGTTTTAATAGCCATTGTATACATAATTTTCTGGATATTTATGAATAAAACTCGGACTGGAAAATGGATATACGCAATAGGAGGCAACCCTAATGCAGCAAGAGCTTCAGGTATAAACGTTAATAAAATATTAGTGATTGTTTATTCTTTGTGTGGATTTTTATCAGGTATTGGAGCATTAATTTTAGCAGGAAGAACAGACTCAGGATACCCAAACGCTGGTCTCCAATCAGAATTAGATGCTATTGCTGCCTGTATTATTGGAGGAGCAAGTTTTTTTGGTGGAAGAGGCACAGTACTTGGGGTATTTGCTGGGGTTATGATTATGGGTATTTTACGAAATGGCCTTAATCTCATGGATGTTAGCTCATTTTGGCAACAAGTCTTAATAGGATCTATAATAGTTTTAGCTGTATATATAGATGTATTAAGAAGAGATCTTGGAACAAGAAAATAATACACGTTTTAGTTGAACTCTAAAAATATTGTCTTTTATAAACAGTTGAATTTTTTTTAAAAATTTAATTAAATTAATCTTTAATAATTATTAAAGGGGTAAAAATATGAGAGAACTAAACAGAAAAATTGTTGTTTTTTTATCAGCAATTTTCTTATTGATTAGCATGGGATCAGTTTCTTTTGCTGATGGACATGGAAAAAAAATCTTATTCAGTATTAAAGGACCTGGATCAGGAAACCCATTCTGGGCTTCTGTAACTAAAGGTGCTGAAGAAGAAGCTAAAAAATTAGGGGTTAAACTAATTCTAATTGCACCTCCACAAGAAGGTGATGTACAGGCTCAGATTAACCAAGTAGAAGACCAACTTGCAAAAGGTGTTGATGCACTAGCACTAGCACCAGGAGATCCAAATGCTTTTGCACCAATTGTAGATGATGCAATTAAAAGTGGAGTTCCAGTTGTGTTTGTTGATACTAAAGGGATTAACGAAGGTGTAACTTTTATTGGAACAAACAATATGAATGGTGCAGAGTTAGCTGCTAAATTCATATGTGATAAAACTCCAAAAGGTTCAGACGTTGCAATTCTTACAGGAATTGAATCACAATCAACTGCATTACTAAGAAGAGATGGCGCAATCAAAGGATTTAAAAATTGTGGTTTAAATCTTGTTGCAACACAAACTGCAGAGTGGGATACAGCAAAAGGAAGATCTGTAACAGAGTCAATCATTCTAAAAAATCCAAACATTAAAGCAATATTTGCTTCTAATGACAATATGGGTTTAGGTGCAATGCAAGCTTTAAAAGATGCTGACATGAATGATGTTGTTGTTGTAGGTTTTGATGCTACACCTGATGCAGCTACAAGTATCTTAAAAGGTGAAATGACTGCAACTATTGCCCAGTTCTCATACAACATGGGAGCGTATGGAGTTAAGTATGCACTTGAGTTAGCTAATGGAGGAAGTATTGATCCTAATATTGATACTGGTACACAATTAGTAACAAAAGAAAACGCTAACGATTTTAAATAATCTTTAGTTTTAAATAGTGATTTAAAGGGTGGAATTTTATTCCACCCTTTTTTTTTATGTACTATAATCTTTAAATGTTAATTAATATTAATCCTGTACTGAGCCCTGAATTACTATTTCATTTAAGGTCAATGGGACATGGTGAAAAGCTAATTTTAGCTGATGCAAACTTTCCCTCAAACACTACTAACGAAAAAGTTATTCGCCTTGATGGAGTAAATATTAAAGATGCAGCAACGGCTATATTATCTGTATTTCCATTAGACAGTTTTGTTGCATCTAAAGGTGGATCACCAGCGATTAGGATGGAAGTAGATAATAAACCTGATGAATTAACTGAAACTCATAAAGAATTTATTGAAGCAGTTAAGACAGTTTCAGGTGAAAATTGGAAAGTTGGTTCAATTTCAAGAAAAGATTTTTATGAGGAAGCAAAAAAAGCTTATTGTATTGTAACTACTACAGATGCTAGGCCATTTGGATGCTTTGTGCTTACCAAGGGTGTAATTTTACCAGACGGAAAAGTTTGGACATAATAAATGAAATCTATTTGTGTTTTTGGTGTTTTTGTTGCCGATCTTTGTTTTGTAGCTAAAGCGATTCCTGAAACAGGACAAACTATTTTAGGCAATAAACATATTGTTGGTCCAGGTGGAAAAGGATCAAACCAAGCAATTGCTGCAGCAAGACTTGGAGGTCAAGTTAATTTTATAACAAAGATTGGGAATGACCAAAATGCTAAAATGGCATTAAATCTTTATAAGGAAGTGGGAATTAATAGAGACTCAATAATTCAAGATGAAAATCAGTTAACAGGTGTGGCAGGTATAATGATAAACGAAAAAACTGGGGACAACGCTATAAACATTGTACCAGGTGCAGCTGGCTCTTTAACTAATAAAGATATTGATAAAAATTTAAGTTTTATAAAAAATTCAGAAATTTTTTTAACTCAGTTAGAGACACCTTATGAAGTAACTAGTTATGCACTTAACAAAGCAAAAGAATCAGGTTCAACAACTATTTTTAATCCAGCGCCTGCATCAAATATAAATGAGAGTGATTTTAAACGTATGGATTATTTTACACCTAATGAGACAGAAGCAAGTTTTTATTTAAAAAAAAATGTTGAAACCAAAATAGAAATTGAAGAAGCTGCAAAAACTTTTCTAAATAAAGGAGTTAAAAATATTGTTATAACTTTAGGCTCAAAAGGAGTTTACTTTGCAAACTCTTCTGAAAGCTATTTTATTGATGCCTTTAATTTAAAAGATAAAGTTGTAGATACAACTGGAGCAGGTGATGCATTCAATGGGGCCTTTGCGTATGCTTTGTCTAAAAATCATGATGATAAAGATGCTTTAGAATTTGCAAATAAGGTTGCTGGTATTTCAACTACAAAAGTCGGAGCAGCTAATGCAATGCCCAATCTACATGAAGTAAAAGTCTATTAACTATTCTATAATTTTGAAATCAGACTTAAATTTATCAGTAATTGTTAAACCTAAACCTGGTTTGTTATCATCTAAATCTATATATCCATTTTCAGGAGCAGGATCACCTTCAAAAATATAATAAAATAATTCATTGCCAATTTCTACGTCATGGACGGGAAAAAATTCAGATATTGGACAATTAAAATTTGACATTGTTAAATGATAATTATGCATTTGACCAGCATGAGGAATAACTGGTACTTGATAAGCTTCTGCCAATGCATTTATTTTATTTGCAATTGTAAATCCACCAACTCTATTATTATCATATTGAATATAACTGACTGCTTTAATGTCCAACAATTGTTTAAATCCAAATAAATTGAATTCATGTTCTCCTCCTGAAATTGGAATTACGTTCATATTATTTAATTCAGCATATCCATGAATATCGTCTGCTATAACTGGTTCCTCCAACCATCTAGGGTTAAATTTTAACAATTTTGGTAGCATCCTTTTTGTATAATCCAGGTTCCAACCCATATAACATTCCATCATTAAGTCAGTATCATATCCAATAACTTCTCTAACTGCTTCAGCTAACTCAATATTTTTTTTCATACCTTCAGGTCCATCTTTTGGCCCCCACCCAAATCTCATTTTAAACATTTTAAAACCTTGCTTAACATAGCTTTCAGCTTCTTTTTGCAAGTCCTTGATTGGTTGGCTGTAGAGTTTAGATGCGTAAACAGGAATTTTTTCTTTTGTTCTACCACCTAATAATTTAAATACAGGTTTATTTGTAATCTTTCCCATTATATCCCAGAGCGCAATATCAATTGCAGAAATAGCAACCATACCCAAACCTCTTCTTCCCCACGCATGTGTTCTTCTGTACATTTTTTCCCAGATATAAGAATAATCAAAAGGATCTTCACCTAGTACTAACGGCGTTAAATAAGTATCGATTGTTTTTTTAACTAATTGCGGTGCGAGTGCCGCGTTTCCTATTCCAATGATTCCATCATCGGTTTCAACTTCACATATTAACCATTCATGAAACCTAAAAGAACCCATAGCATCTGATTTTTCAAACAAAAGGTCTGATGCATTTGTGCAAAAATTATTTTGTGGAGGAACTGTTTTGCCATTCCATTGATATACCTTGGTACGAATACTTTTTATTTTAGACATTTAATTGTTTTTATTTTCTGCCATTGTTAATGCAATTTTAAATGAATTCAAAGTAGGTTCTAAATTTGCCACATTTTTACCTGCAATATCAAATGCTGTACCATGAGCAGGAGTGGTAATAGGTACAGGTAACCCTCCTTGAACGGTTACTCCTCGATCAAATCCAAATGCTTTTAAACCTGATTGTAAAGCATCATGATACATACCAACAATACAATCATGATTTCCATCTTTATAAGCAGTAATAAAAGAAGTATCACACGGCAAAGGTCCATCAGCATTAATACCTAGTTTTTTTGCCTCTTCTATTGCGGGTATAATTTCTTCTTTTTCCTCAGTTCCAAATTCAGCATGAGGATTCAGTGCTTGAACTGCTACTCTTGGACTTTTAATACCATTTAATTTCATAGCTTCATTTATAAGTTTAATTGGCTTAATAATTTTTTCCTTTTTTACATGTTCTGGAACTTCTTTTATTGGAATATGTGATGATACCCTTGCTGTCCAAAAATTATCGATAACATTAAATTCACAAAAAAAATTTTTAACCTCTAACTTTTCAGCCATTAAATGTAATTCATCAGAATATTTATTTCCTCCAAGTTTAAGGCTTGTTTTATTAAAAGGTCCAAAGTTTATTGCATGAATTTTATTTTCCTTAGCAAGATCTAAAGCTAAATTAAGCGAAGCTAAGACGCTTTCTCCCGCCTCTTTAGAGCACTCAGATAATTTATAATTATGATTTTTACCATTAGAGATATCTAGAAAAAATTTATCACCCTTAGCAAAATCAATATTGTCGAAATTTTCTACAAAATTTAAATTATGTGATTTGCCTGAAATTTTATTTCCACTTTCTAATATATTTTTTTCACCTATGACAATTAAATTAGCCTTGTTAGTGATTTCCTCTGACAATAGTTTTGACACCAATTCGGGGCCTATACCAGAAGGGTCCCCTAAAAGAACTGCTATGTTAATTTTATTTTGAGCCATTTTTTACTTTACGCTATGTATCAGATTATGTTTATATATTTAAATATAAATTAACTTAAAAGAGGGAAATAATGAAAAAAAGTTTTAAATTATTTTTAGCTGCCGCATTTTTGGTAACTGAATTTTTTGTTGTTGCGCTTCCACTTATGATTACTTCTGCAAAAGCAGATGGTCACCCAATTCAAGCTATTACACACGCTGGTTTTGGTGGTGGTACAGACGTAACTACTAGAATGATGTTGTTAAGAACTAGAAGGTATCTAAAACAAGATATGCAATTAGTTAACAAGAAAGGCGGTGGTGGAGCTGCATCTATGGATTACATGATGACTTTACCAGCAGATGGTCAACATACTTTAACTTGGACTACAGGACATGCTGTTTCTATGGCATTAGGAAAAACAAAAGTTAAATTAAGTGATATGCAACCACTTGCTAGAGGAACTGATGATCCTCAATTATTTGTCGTAAATTGTAAAAATGATATTAAAGATGCTAAAAAATTTATTAGCGCTCAAAAATCAAAATCATTAAAATATGGTACTACTCACGTTGGTGGTATTGATGATGTAAGTGCTATCGCTTTTACAAAAAAAGGAAAATTAACAGACCCAACAATTGTTCCTTATAAAGGTGTTGGTCCTATTAAAACTAATCTTATCAAAGGAGATATTGATGTAGGTGTTTTAAACTTGGGAGAAGCTGTAACAGAAATTGAAGATGGTACATTGTGTGTTTCAGTTGTACTTGCTAGTAACAGAATGGAAAAATTAAGTAATGTTCCTACTGCCACTGAGTTAGGAATTCCAGTTGTGCTTTCAACAGTTAGAGGTTTTGTGACAAGAAAAGGTGTTCCAGGCGATAGAAAAAAACAACTTGAAGATGCAATGATTAAAGCAATGGAACATAAATATTTCCAAAGTTTTTTAACTGATATCGGCCTTGATTCAACTAGTGTTGTTGGAGCTGATGAGTGGGGCAAACAAATGGAAGTCATGCTTGCAGAGATGACTGCTCAACTTAAAGCTTTGGGTTACATTAATTAGTCATAAGAAAGTACATTTTTATGAATAATGTACGAAATAAAAAAAGGGCAAACAAAAGTTTGCCCTTTTTTTTTAAGGATGAATTTAAAGTTTTTTTCGTAATTATATTTGTTTCGACAATATTATTAGTAACTACTTTTACATTTGATAAGGTTCCTCCAATTTTAAATAGAGGCATACAACCTGCTACTTTCCCAAAAGGATTGTTAGTATTGATAATGTTTTTAACTGCAGTTATTTATTATCTTTCATTCAAAAATCCTTGGAAAAAAGAAAAAAAACTTCCAAAACCATTTTTTTTAACAATCTTAAGTTTTATTTTATTTATTATAATCTCTAAAACATTAGATTTTTTCTTAGCTATATCAGTACTCTCAATATTTGTTTCATACAATTGGGGTGAAAAGAGAATTTTTTATTTATTATTAGTTGGAATATTGTTTCCATTAGTAGTTTTCATATTTTTTGAAATGATATTGGGACTTAGATTTCCTCCAGGAATAATTACAAACCTTTATTATTACTAGTATGGACAATCTTTTATTAATGATGGCACCTTTGTTTACTTCTAAGTTGTTAATTGTTTTGATTTTTGGGACTTTATTTGGACTGATCTTAGGCGTTCTACCAGGATTAGGCCCTACAACTGGTGGTGCATTAATTTTACCATTTACTATGACTTTAGACCCTCTTTCAGCAATAGTTCTCTTAACATCAATTTACTGTGCTGGAACATACGGCGGTGCAATCACTGCAGTTTTAATAAATACCCCTGGAACTCCAGCAGCAGCAGCCACTTGTCTAGATGGTTATCCCTTAGCTCAAAAGGGGGAAGCAGGGAGAGCCTTGGGTATGGCAACAGTTTCAAGCACAGTGGGTGGAATTTTTAGCGTAATAGTTTTGGTATTTTTTGCACCTGTTTTAGCTCAACTTGCCTATGAATTTGGTCAACCAGAATATTTTGCGTTAGCTATTTTTGGTTTAACAATGCTAGCATCAATTGGTGAAGGAAGTCCGATCAAAAATTTAATCGCTGGTGCGTTTGGAATTTTAATTTCTACTATTGGAAAAGATTTTATGACTTCAATTGATAGATTTACTTATGGTATAAATGAGCTTTCTGTAGGAATAGGATTTATACCAGTTGTAGTAGGTTTATTTGCAATAAGCGAAATGTTAACTCAGTCTACACTTCTTGATCAAGTTTTTAAAAGAGTTGCACTAAAAGCGGTAAAACTTCCATCCTTAGATGATTATAAAAAAACCTGGAAAACTATTCTTAGATCTAGTGGTATTGGTTCATTTATTGGAGTTTTGCCAGCTGAGGGTGGGACTGTAGCATCCTTAATTGGTTATTCAGAAGCAAAAAGATTTTCTAAAGAGCCAGAAGAATTTGGAAAAGGGTCAATAGAAGGTATTGCCGGTGCTGAGGCAGCAAATAATGCTGCTACAGGTGGTGCAATGGTTCCAACGTTAGCATTAGGAATACCTGGAAGTGCTACAACAGCAGTCATATTAACTGGGCTTATAATTCATGGTGTAAGACCAGGTCCAGATCTATTTAGAGAGCAACCAGACTTTTTGTATGGAATTTTTGGGGCAATGTTAATTGCTAATGTTTTATTTTTTATTTTTGGTTTTTTTGGTGCAAAATTATTTGCAAGAATAACTCTTGTTCCTAACAAAATTTTATGGCCCATGATATTTGCTGTATCTGTGTGTGGTACTTATTCTTTAAGTCAATCAATAATTGATGTTTGGATTATGTTATTTTTTGGTGTGCTTGGATTTTTTATGAGAAGATTTGGATTTTCAGTGGTCCCAGTAATTATAGGATTAATTTTAGGAGAGTTAGTAGAGGGAACTTTAAGACAATCTTTAGTAATTTTTGATGGAAATTGGTTGATGTTTTTAACAAGACCAATAGCTTTAACCTTTTTTATTTTATCTTTAATTGCTTTAGCTTTTCCTTTATTAAGGTCAAAAAAACGAAAAAAATAATATGATTAATTTTGATTTAAAAGATAGAGTTGCAATAGTGACAGGAGGTGCCCAAGGTTTTGGACTAGCCATTACAGAGAGATTTATTTCTTCAGGAGCAAGTGTTGTAATTTGGGATATAGATGAAGAGGCAATTAAAACTGCAACAAAAAAAATTAATTCAGATAAGGTTTCATACCAAATTGTTGATGTCGGAAATTATGAGAATATAAAAAAAAATTTAGCTGAAATTGAAAAAACACACAAAAAAATTGATATTTTCATCAATAATGCAGGCGTTGCAGGAAAAAATACCACGGTAGTTGATTATCCACTTGATGAATGGAAGAAGGTTATAGACCTAAATTTAAATGCAGTATTTTATTGCTGTAAAGCAGTGACCCCATACATGATGAAGAATAATTATGGAAGAATTGTAAATATTGCATCAATTGCAGGAAAAGAAGGCAATCCTAACGCTAGTGCTTACAGCACTTCTAAAGCAGGAGTAATAGGTTTAACAAAGTCATTGGGAAAAGAATTAGCATTAAAAAATATTGCAGTTAATTGTGTTACTCCAGCAGCAGCAAAAACTAGAATATTTGATCAAATGACTGAGGAACATATAAACTATATGTTATCTAAAATTCCTAGAAATAAATTTGCAAAAGTTAATGAATTAGCATCCCTTGTGACTTGGTTATCAAGTGAAGAAAATTCTTTTTCAACAGCTGCTGTTTTTGATTTGAGTGGTGGAAGAGCAACTTATTGATTTATGCAAATAGGTATTGATGTTGGAGCTACAAAAATTGAAAGTGTAGTTTTAGATGAAAAAGGAAACGAAAGTCACCGTGAGAGAACTCATTGTCCAAAAGACTATTTTCAAATTATAAAAACCATTAAAGAAATTAACAAAAAGTTAGAAAAAGAATTTAAAAAAGAACTACCTATAGGTGTTTGTCATCCTGGCGTACATTCTCCTCAAACTGGATTAGTTAAGAATGCGCCAAATTGTTATTGGTTAGAAAAAAAACCATTTCAAAATGATCTAAGAAAAGAATTAGGTAAGGAGGTATTTTGTGAAAATGATGCCAATTGCTTTGCTTTGTCTGAAGCTTTAGATGGGGCAGGAAAACATTATAAAATTGTTTATGGAATTATTATTGGCTCTGGAGTAGGCGGTGGTTTAGTAATAGATAAAAAAATTGTTAGTGGACCAAATGGAGTAGCAGGTGAATGGGGACATAATCAAATTAACCATTTAATTTCCAAAAAAGAAAATTTCGAATCTACCAATCTAAGAGAGGGAGAGATTGAGAGTTTTATGTCAGGCTTAAGTTTAGCTAAAAAATTTAATAAGCAATATAAAAAAAATTTAAAAACTAATGAGATCTTTGAACTATATAGAAAACATGATTTAGATGCTGAAAATTTAATAGATAATTTTAAAGTAAATTTAGCAATGTCCTTAGCAAATATAATTAACATTCTTGATCCTGATTGTTTTGTTTTTGGCGGGGGTGTTTCAAATGAAATTGATTTTTTAAGTGAAATCGAAACTATCGTAAGAAAATTTGTAACTGGCAGAGAGTATGAAGGTGTGTTTCTTAAACCAAAGTACGGAGATGCTAGTGGCGTTAGAGGCGCTGCAAGATTAGGAAGAAAATCAATCTATTAATATTATAAATCAATTATTGGTTGTATTTTTTTTTCTTGTAGTCTTTTAATAAATCAATCTATAATTGTTTTTTTTAAGTTAACTTAATTTAACAAATAAGAGGGAAATATATGAAAAAAATGCTAATTGCTTTAATTGCGTTTGCATTCACTTCTACATCTTCTTTTGCAGGACCAAAAATTGAGGTTTTGCACTGGTGGACATCAGGTGGTGAAGCAGCTGCACTTAAAGTATTAAAAGATGATTTCGCTGCAAACGGTGGTGAATGGTTAGACATGCCTGTAACAGGTGGTGGTGGAGACGCTGCTAACGTTGCACTTAAAGCAAGAATAGTTGCGGGAGATCCTCCTTCAGCTTCTCAAATTAAAGGTCCAACAATTCAAGAATATGATCAAGAAGGAGTAGTTGCTCCATATAACATTGATCCTATTGCTCAATCAGAAGGTTGGGATGGATTATTAGATCCTATGATTGCTGCAGTTCACAAATGTCAGAATAACAGTGGTCCATATTGTGCAGCTCCAGTAAACATTCATAGAATTGATTGGATGTGGGCTAACAAAGCAGTATTTGATGCTAATGGAATTTCAGTTCCTACATCTTGGGATGAATTAAATGCAGCAGCAGAAAAACTTCAAGCTGCAGGTATCATTCCTTTTGCACATGGTGGTCAAGCTTGGCAAGACGCAACAGTCTTCGAAGCAGTAGCTATGGGTATTGGTGGAAATAACTATTACAAAAACTGTTATGTAGATCTTAAAGAAACTTGTTTAAGAAGTGAGACAACTGTAAAAGTTTTTGATCAAATGAGAAAACTTCAAGGTTTCACTGATGAAGGTAGCCCAGGAAGAGATTGGAACGTTGCTACTGGAATGGTTATTGAAGGAAAAGCTGGTTTCCAAATTATGGGTGACTGGGCAAAAGGTGAATTTACTGCTGCTGGAAAAGTACCAGGTGTAGATTACTATTGTGCTGCAACCCCATCTAATAATGGATACTTGTACAATGTAGACAGCTTTATATTCTACAAAACAAGTGACCCAGACAAACAAGAAGGTCAAAAATTATTAGCTAAATTAATGATGGGTAAAAACTTCCAAAAAGTTTTCAACTTATACAAAGGATCAATTCCAGCACGTTTAGATGTACCAATGGATGAATTTGATAAATGTGCAAAAACATCAAATTCTGACATCAAAACTGCAGGAGCAAGTGGTGGATTAGTTCCAAGTTTTGCTCATGGAATGGCTCAAGGTAATACTATGAAAGCTGCTTTACAAGATGTGATTACAGAACACTTTAATTCTGACATGTCTTCAGTTGATGCAGCAAATGCTTTGGCTGATTCAGTATTAGATAATATGTAAAATACAAAAAATTAAGGCCACCTAATTTTTAGGTGGCCTTTTTTTTTAATCAAAATTAGAAAATATTTATAATGCTCAAGTGGCTAGAAAAAAACCTACCTAAAATCGTAATGGCTCCAGCTGTTGGATTAATTGGTTGGTTTGTCTATGGTTTTGTACTTTGGACCTTATATATATCTTTTACAAATTCTAAAATCTTGCCCAAATATGAACTTTGGGGAGTAGGTCAATATGTTAAACTTTGGGGTTCTAGAAAATGGCTTATTGCAGTTGATAATCTTCTTATTTTCACAGCTTTATTCTTAATTTTTTGTGTTGTGATTGGAATTATTCTTGCAATATTTCTAGATCAAAAAATTAGGGCGGAAGGTGTCCTTAGAACTATTTATCTATATCCTATGGCTTTATCATTTATCGTTACAGGAACAGCTTGGAAATGGATTTTAAACCCAACCCTTGGTATCCAAAAAATGTTTATCGATTGGGGATTTGAAAACTTTACTTTTGATTGGTTGGTCAATCGAGAAATGGCCATCTACACCATTGTGATTGCAGGTGTTTGGCAATCTGCAGGATTTGTAATGGCATTATTTCTAGCTGGGTTAAGATCAGTTGAAGATGAAATCGTTAAAGCAGCCAAAATAGATGGCGCAAATTTATTTACAGTTTATTGGAAAATTCTACTACCAATGATGAGACCAGTTTTTTTTACAAGTTTTGTAATTTTGGTTCATATATCAATTAAAAGTTATGATCTTATTGTTGCGTTAACCCAGGGTGGTCCGGGTATATCTACAACCATGCCTGCATTATATATGACACAAACTGCATTTCACAAAAGTCAAGTTGGTTTGTCAGCAGCGAGTGCGATGATGATGTTTATGGCAGTAGCAGCTGTGATTATACCTTATTTATATTCTGAATTGAGGAGAGAAAATGCAAGATAAAACTCACTCTTCATATAAACAGCTTGAACAAAAATCTAAATATACAAATATGTTTTTGAGATGGTTTTTATATTTTGTTTTAGTAATTTTTGCTTTGTATTTTATTTTTCCCTTGTATGTAATGGTTGTTACTTCATTAAAAACAATGGAAGAAATCCGTCAAGGAACACTTCTAACTTGGCCAAGTGGATTAAATTTTGATTCTTGGTTAGTTGCATGGGGTGGAAGAGGATATGGTGCAGGTGATACTTTCTTAAAACCATATTTTTGGAATTCAATTAAAATGGTTGTTCCAGCAGTATTCTTTTCTACTTTTATTGGTGCGATGGCTGGATATGTTTTAACAAAATGGAGGTTTAAGGGAGACAAATGGGTTTTCCTTTTCTTATTATTTGGTTGTTTTATTCCTTATCAAGCTATCTTATTACCCATGGCTAGAACTCTTGGAGTTCTAGGAATATCTAATTCTGTAATTGGACTTGTTTTGGTCCATACAGTTTATGGTATTCCCTTTACAACTTTATTTTTTAGAAATTTTTATGTTTCTATTCCTTCTGAATTAGTAAAAGCTGCTAGAATAGATGGGGCAGGGTTTTTTAAAATATTTTTTAAAATTTTACTTCCAGTATCAACTCCAATTATAGTAGTAACAATAATCTGGCAATTCACACAAATTTGGAACGACTTTTTATTTGGCTCAACATTTTCATTTGGAGAGGCAGCTCCAATACAAGTTGCTTTAAACAATATGGTTTTATCAAGCACTAGTGTTAAAGAATATAATGTGGATATGGCATCTGCTATTATTGCAGGAATTCCAACACTTATTGTGTATGTTCTAGCAGGTAAATATTTTATTAGAGGATTAACTTCAGGAGCAGTAAAAGGATAGGGATGAAAACATTAAAAATAGAAGAATTATCAAAGAACTTTGGATCAACTGAGGTTTTAAGGAAAATTAATTTAGAGATAGATGAAGGTAATTTCTTAGTTCTTTTAGGACCTTCTGGATGTGGAAAATCAACCTTGTTAAACATTATTGCAGGATTAGAAACTATTAATGAAGGAAATGTTCACATAGATGATTACAATGTAAGTAAAGTAGAGCCAAAAGACCGAAATATTGCAATGGTATTTCAATCTTATGCTTTATATCCATCTATGAATGTACGTGAAAATATGATCTTTGGTCTTAAACAAGCTAAAGTTTCAAAGGAGAAAATCGAAGAGCAATTGGAAAAAGTATCAAAATTTTTACAAGTAGATGCTTTGTTAGAGAGAAAGCCATCACAATTATCGGGCGGACAGAGACAGCGTGTTGCAATAGGAAGAGCGCTAGTGAGAGAACCAAGAATATTTTTATTTGATGAACCTTTATCAAATTTAGATGCAAAGTTAAGAGTTGAGATGAGACGAGAAATTAAAAAACTTCATCAGCAACTTAAAACAACAGTAGTTTATGTAACGCACGATCAAACAGAAGCTATGAGCTTAGGTACAAATATTGCAATTATGAATCATGGTGTAATTCAGCAAAATGATACACCTGAAAATATTTATAATAAACCTAGTAATACTTTTGTGGCAGACTTCATAGGTTCTCCATCAATGAATTTAATAAAAGGCAATCTAAAAAAGAGTTCAAATAAAGTTTCATTTATTACCCATGGATCAAATATCGAAATTCCGATAAATGGATATGATTTTAAAGAAAAATCTAATTTAGATAATAAAGAGGTTTTTTTTGGAATAAGACCAGAACATATATTTTTTAAAAAATCTAATGAAGAGGATTTTGAGATTAATTTAAGAGCAGATTTAAGTGAATATATTGGACATGAACAGATAATGACTTTTAATTTTGAAAATCAAGAGGTTTTAGCTAAGTTTCCATCAACAGTAAAAATAGATCTATCAAAAAATACAAAATTATTCTTTGATTTAACCCAAATTTCATTGTTTGATGCTAAAACAGAGGATAGAATTTAAATGAAAGTAAAATATTTTGACTTAAAAAATAAAAAAGTTTTTATTACTGGAGGTGGCTCAGGAATTGGAGCTTCAATAGTTGAACATTTTTGTGAACAGGAATGCGATGTATATTTCGTTGATATAAATAGAAAAGAATCAAATAAATTAATTAAAGATCTTAAAAAAAAAGGTCTTAAAGCACCTCATTTTATTGAATGTAATCTTATTAAAATTAAAAAATTACAAACTATCATTCAAAAAATAATTAAATCAAAAGGTCCTATCGATATTTTAATAAATAATGCAGCTAATGATGACAGACACTCCACAGATCAAGTAGATGAAAAATATTGGAATAATAGAATGGATGTGAATTTAAAACATTTTTTCTTTACAATTAAAGCAGTTTTAAAAGGAATGATTAAAAATAAAGGTGGAGCTATAGTAAATTTAAGTTCAGTTTCATGGATGTTGGGTGAGGGTGATAAAGTTGCTTATGAGACAGCAAAGTCTGCTGTTATTGGTCTGACTAGATCTTTTGCGAGAGAATTTGGTAAATATAATATTAGATGCAACTCAGTTACTCCTGGATCAATTGCTACAGAAAGACAAATAAAGCATTGGCTAACTCCAAAGTATAAAAAATTTATTCTTGATAAACAATGTTTGAAGAGACAACTTAAGCCTGGTGACGTAGCCAGTTTAGTTGTACATCTTTCATCTGATGTATCATCGGGGTGCACCAAACAAAACTTTATAATAGATGCTGGTATTACCTAAGATCTAAATTTGTGCATAAAAAGATAAAAATTTCAGTTGTTGGTATTGGCCTTATGGGTCAACAACATATTAAAGCAATAAAAAAATCAAAGCTTTGTATTTTACACTCAATTGTAGAAATTAAAAAGTACGAGATTGAATTAGTAAAAAAGTTAAAGGTTCCTGTCTATAATAATATTGAGTATTTAATAAAAGAAAACAAACCAGATGCAGTGATTATTGCAACACCAAATAGTTTACATGAAAAACATACAATAAAATTTTTAAAATCAAAAATTCCCGTACTTTTAGAAAAACCTATTTCAGATAAAATAACTTCTGCAAAAAAAATTATTAAAGCAGCTAAGATATTTAGGACACCTTTGTTAATTGGTTATCATAGAAGGCATAACTCAATTATTAATGTTGTTAAAACTGTAATTAAATCAGGCAAATTAGGAAGGATAGTTTCTGCAAATATACTTTTTTGGATATATAAGCACAAAAAATATTTTAAAGAAAATTGGAGAACCTCTAAGGGAGGAGGTCCTCTGGGAATTAACTTAGTTCATGATCTAGATATGATATGTTACCTGCTTGGACCGATTACTTATGTTCAAGCATTTACGTCAAATAAAATAAGAAAGTATAAAGTAGAAGATACGGCTTCTGTTAATCTTATATTCAAATCTGGAGCTTTATGTACGATAAATATCTCAGATACAATAGTGTCTCCTTGGAGTTATGAACTTACTGCTGCAGAAAATCCTGCATACCCAATTACCAATCAGTCTTCATATTTTATCGGCGGAACTAAAGGATCAATAAAATTTCCAAATACTAGTATTTGGTATTATAAAAAAGAGAGAAATTGGTGGAACTTTATTGATTCGAAAAAAATCAAAATAAAGAAAAGTAACGAAACACTTGTTAATCAAATTGATCATTTTTCAAAAGTGGTTAAAAAAAAAATTAAACCAAAAGTAACAGGTGAAGATGGTTTGATTTCGCTTAAGATATTTGATGCTATCTTAAAAAGTGCAAATTTAGGAAAAAAAATTAAATTATGAGATATTTATGAAACTTAAACTTTATCTGAAATTAATTAAAGACTTTATAAGGCTTGGTTATAATTCTGATGGAGTAACAAAAATACCTAAAATAATATTAAAATCGTCAAAAAAGGGAAATTATTTAGATATAGGATGCTATCATCCATTTAAAGACTCACATACTGCACTTTTATATAAAAGTGGTTGGCATGGTATCAACATAGATATTTCAAGAGAAAGCATAGATCTTTTTAAAATATTGAGACCAAATGATTTAAACCTTAATATAGGTATATCCTTAAAAAATGGTAAACAAAAAGCTTACTTTGAAAAAAATATTTCTACAGTTTCAAGTTTAGATAAAACCCATATAAAAAAAATTGGTAGGAGAAATAAATTTTTTAGATACGTAAATGTATTAACATTAAAAAAAATTAGAGAAATATATGATATTAAAAAATTGGATTTTTTGAAAATGGATTGTGAAAGTCTTGATAGTAAAATTATTTTAAAATCAGACTTCGAAAGTTTAAATTGTAAGTTTTTATGTATTGAGCTTTTGCCTCAAGAAGTTTTTGGATGGGAATTTAAAGAACCAAATATAAAAAAAAAAAATTATTATAAAAATTATTTTGTTAAATCGAATATCTACAAAAAATTAAGTAAAAATTTTAAATTTATATCAAACCACAACTATGCTTTTTTGTTGAAAAATAAGTCAAATATTACTTAATTTTTTTATCTTTTTTGATCCTTCAACTCTAATAAACAAAACTCCAAAAATTATAATTCCAATAAGTCCTATTATTTTACTTATATCTGCAGGCACTCCGAAAATTAGAAAGTTGATTATTGTTGACCATAATAATTGTGAATATTGAAAATTAGTTACAAATGATAAATTAGATAATTGAATTGCATAAATAATTATAAAATGACTTATAAAACCAAAAATTCCCATAGCAACTAAACCAATCCAATAAATATTATCTTCAATTGGAACCCAATTAAATGAAATATAAATTGTAAATATCAAAGCTCCAGTTACAGCAGTATAAAAAACTGCTGTGAATGGCTCATTGTTGCCAGAAATAAGTTTTGTAAAAAATTGATAAAGTGCCCAACACAGTGGTGGCACAATAGGAAAGATTAATTCTAGTGATAACACTTTCATACTGGGTCCTAGAGCATAAATAATTGATCCAAAACTCAGCAACATCAAAATTGTACCTCTTGGAGACAATATATCTTTTAAAAAGTATGCTGATAAAAGTGAAACAATTAATGGAGCACTAAAAAAAACGACATATATGTCAACCAAATCAAATCTTTGCAATGAGTTGAACATAAAAAATGTTGCTGTAACCATTAATAATGATCTAATAATTTGAATTTTAAAATTTCTAGTTAAATTTAGCTTCGGCTTAAAGATTAAGAAATAGACGCAAAGAGCAATAAAGTGAAAAAAAAATCTTCCCCATACAGCTTGTGTAACAGGCATAACATTTCCTAAATATTTTGCGGTTGAGTCCATACATACAAATAAAAAAAAACCTGAAGCGGATAGAAAAATAACCTTCATTAAAGAGGCTTTTTGATTTTTTTGACATGATAATTTATGAAATATTTATCAAAAGGTTACATTACTACGCCTACTTGCCAAGGATTAAACTCCTCATCACCGTAGCCATTAATTTCACTTTTCGATTTATTTCCTGAAGCAGTGTTTACAACTAGATCAAATATTCTATTTCCAACTTTTTCAATATCTTCTTTACCTTCTGCAATAGTCCCACAATTTATATCCATATCTTCTTCCATTTTTTCATACATCGCAGTATTTGTAGATAATTTTAAACTTGGAACAGGTTTGCATCCAAAACATGAACCTCTGCCAGTTGTAAAACAAATTACATTTGCACCTGAAGCAACTTGACCTGTTACTGACACTGGGTCATACCCTGGAGAGTCCATAAAGTTAAAACCTTTATTTTTTAATGGTTCTGCATACTCAAGCACATCTTCTAGAATTGATTTACCACCTTTTGCAACTGCACCCAGTGACTTTTCAAGTATAGTAGTTAAGCCTCCTCGTTTGTTCCCAGGAGCAGGGTTGTTGTCCATAGTGCTATTATTTATTGAAGTGTAATTTTTCCACCATTTTAATCTTTCTATTAATTTATCTGCTGTTTCTTGATTGTTTGCTCTATTAATTAGAAGATGCTCAGCCCCATAAATTTCAGGAGTTTCAGATAATATTGAACTTCCACCTTTTTTAACTAACAAATCTGCCGCAACACCTAAAGCTGGATTTGCAGTAATACCAGAGTATCCATCTGATCCTCCACATTGAAGAGCCAAAGTTAAATGACTAACAGATTGAGGGGTTCTCTTAATTTTGTTAGCTTCAGGTAATAAATTTTTTATTTGCGATAGAACTTTTTTGACAATTTTTTTAGTTCCACCTTCATCCTGAATTGTTAAAAAATGAATTCTATTGTGTTTTTTTACAGACTCATTAAATAAACTCACCTGAGCGCATTCACAACCTAAGCCTATCACAAATACATGAGAAAAATTTGGATGATTCTTAAAACCATCAATTGTTCTTTGAAACATTTGCATTCCTTCGCTTAAAGTATTCATTCCACATCCTGTTGAGTGAGTAATTGGAACTATGCCATCTATATTTGGATAATCATTTAGAACGTTAGAATTTTTTATTTTTTCAACAATCATTTTAGTAACAGTTGCTGAACAATTAACTGTACTAACGATACCTATATAATTTCTTGTAGCTACTTGACCGTTATCCCTTAATATTCCATTGAAAAAGGTATCAACTTTTTCATCAACAATTGTTTTTTTGTTTTTTACTTGAAATTTTCTATCAAATTCTTTGAATTCTAAATTATGAGAATGAACATGTTCACCAGCAGTAATATTTTTTGATGCAAATCCAATTATCTGATCATACTTAATTATAGGATCACCTTTGTTTATGGGTTTTAAACAAACTTTGTGTCCAAATGGTATAGGATCAATGGTACTTATCTCTTGACCGTTAATTTTCGTTTTTTCAGGTATAATAAATTGACTTACTCCTACATTATCATTTTTATTGAGTACAATTAGACTATTCATTTTTTAATTTAGGTTTTATATATCACTATAATATATTTTATTATTTTATGAAAAAGAAGAATTTGAGAAGTAAACAATGGTTCGATGATCCAAAAGATCCAGGTATGACAGCCATGTATTTAGAAAGATATCTAAATTATGGTCTTACAAGAAAAGAACTTCAATCAGGAAATCCAATAATTGGAATAGCCCAATCAGGGAGTGATTTATCTCCATGTAATAGGCATTTTTTGGATTTAAGTAAAAGAATTAAAGATGGAATTAGAAGAGCAGGCGGTATTCCGATGGAATTTCCTACTCACCCAATTCAAGAAACTGGAAAAAAGCCTACAGCAATGCTGGACAGAAACTTATCATATTTGTCTTTGGTTGAGATCCTTTACGGATACCCGCTTGATGGAGTTATACTTACAACTGGATGTGATAAAACTACCCCAGCGGCATTGATGGCAGCTGCAACAGTTAATATTCCTGCAATTGTTTTATCTGGTGGTCCAATGCTTGATGGAAATTATAAAGGTAAAAAAGCCGGTGCGGGAACCATTATATGGGAAGCAAGAAGATTGCATGCTAAGGGAGAAATTAATTACGAGGAATTTATGGATATGGCAGCAGCATCTTCACCAAGCCCTGGTCATTGTAATACAATGGGAACTGCGTCATCAATGAATTCTGTTGCTGAGGCATTAGGAATGTCTTTACCGGGATGTGCAGTAATACCAGCTCCTTATAGAGAAAGAGAACAAATTTCTTTCGAGACTGGATCTAGAATTGTAAAAATGGTTCATGAAGATTTAACTCCTTCAAAAATTATGACAAAGAAAGCTTTTGAAAATGCAGTTATAGTTGCAAGTGCTATAGGAGCTTCCAGTAATTGTACTACACATTTAATTGCTATCGCAAAGCATATGGGTGTAAAATTTGATTTATCCAATTGGCAAAAGCTTGGGCACAAAATACCTTTATTAGCAAACTGCCAACCTGCAGGTGAACATTTAATGGAAGGTTTTTATAGAGCTGGAGGAATACCAGCAATCATGAAAGAATTAATGAAGAATAATAAAATTCACCAAAACTTAATTACTGTTACTGGTAAAACAGTTGCGCAAAATTTAAGAAAAAAAATCGATGTAGATAGGAATGTGATTAAAACATTTAAAGATAATTTGACTGATAAGGCCGGGTTTCTAGTTATGAAAGGAAATTTCTTTTCATCAGCAATTATGAAAACTTCAGTAATTAGTAAAGAATTTAGAGAAAGATATCTATCAAATCCTAAGCACCCAAATGTTTTTAAAGGTAAAGCAGTAGTTTTTGAGGGTCCAGAGGATTATCACCATAGGATTAATAGCAATAAGTTAAATATTGATGAAAATTCAATTTTAATAATAAGAGGCTGTGGCCCTGTTGGATACCCTGGTTCTGCTGAGGTGGTTAATATGCAACCACCAGATAGACTGCTAAAAAAAGGCATTAATGCACTTCCAACCCTTGGAGACGGAAGACAGAGCGGCACCTCTGAAAGCCCATCTATTCTTCATGTATCACCAGAATCTGCTGTTGGCGGTGATTTAGCTATTGTTAAGACAGGAGATAAAATGACGATAGATCTTAATAAAAGAAGAGTTGATCTTCAAATAACAAAGTCTGAGTTTATTAAAAGAAGAAAAAACAAAAGGATAAAAAAACTTACAAATCAAACACCGTGGCAAGAAATATCTAGATCAAATGTTGGACAACTTGAAGACGGTGCATGTATTATGTCAAGAGATCAGTATTTAGATATCACTAAAACAAAAGGTGTTCTAAGAAATTCTCATTAGATGAAACCAAAAATTTTAGTTTCTCGAAAAATTTCTGATGGTGCTGAAGAAATATTAAAAAAAGAATTTGATGTAACTCTTAATTTAAAAGACAAACCTTACACCTATGAAGAATTAATAAAACTTGCGAATGAGTATGATGGTATAATCTCAACAAGTTTTGATAAATTAGATAAAAATTTTTTTGATAATTTAAATGGAAAATTAAAAATTATTGGTCATGTTGGGGTTGGGTATGATAATATTCATACACAATCGGCTAAAGAAAAAAATATCAAGGTTTCAAATACACCAAATGTATTAAATGATGCTGTAGCAGAAATAACAATCCTTTTAATTTTAGCTTCTTCAAGAAGAATTGGTGAGGCTTATAATTTAGTTAAGTCCAATACTTGGAAAGATCATAGACCAGATATAACTAAATTAATGGTTGGTAATGAAATTACTGGAAAAACTTTAGGTATAATAGGTATGGGAAGGATTGGGCAAATAGTTGCAGATAGGGCTAGAGCGTTTAAAATGAAAATAGTTTATTACAATAGAAATAAATTATCTAATGATTTAGAAAAAGGTGCCACTTATTATCCCGATTTAAAATCAATGCTTCCAAATTGTGATTATATAAGTTTACATACTCCTGCTACATCAGAAACTAAAAATATAATTAATTCAGAAATTTTAAAGCATTTTCCAAAACATTCAGTCTTTATAAATACTTCCAGAGGATCAACAGTAGATGATGATGCCCTAATTGAAGCTTTACAAAATAAAAAAATCTATGGAGCTGGATTAGATGTTTTCAACAATGAACCTAACCTTGACAAGAGATATCTAGAGTTAGAAAATTGTTTTGTTCTTCCTCATGTAGGTAGTGCGACACATGAAACCCGATTAGCTATGAGTATGTTAGCTGTTGATAATATAAAATGTTTTTTTTCTAAAAAACCTCTTTTATCAGAAGTTGTTTAAATGATACAACTTTTAGTTGTAATTATATAAATTAATTATCTTAAGAAATTTATTACTGTCTTTTGTTTGAATTTTTTTTCTCTTTATGTTTAAATTTAGAAAAACATAACCGAGAGGGAAAATAATGTTAAAATTAATAACAAAAATAACTACTGCTATAGCTGTGGTCTCTATTGCTTTATTTGGTTCTGCAAATGCAAAAACTTTAAAAATAGAAACTCACTTTACAGCTAGCTCACCAAATGGTGAAGTTGCAGCTCAATTCGCTAAAAACGTTGAGAAGTTTTCTGGCGGAAGCTTAAAAGTACAAATGTTCTACTCATCATCAGTTACAGGAAAGTCTGCTGAGGTATTTAACTCTGCACAAACTGGAATTATTGACTGTGATATGACAGGTGCTGGATACCAAACAGGTAAAAATGCAGCTTTTCAATTCGCAGGTGACGTTATGGGTGGATATGATAACCCGTATCAACAATATGACTTCTTAAAGTTCCCAGGAGCTCAAGAAGCTGTTGATGCACTATACAACAAATATGGAATGACTTTAATCGGTTGGTGGATACCAGGACATGAGTCTTTAATATCTAGCAAACCAATTCCAGATGTTGCATCTATTAAAGACTTTAAATTTAGATCACCTCCAGGAATGGAAAGTATGATCTTTACAGCATTAGGTGCTAAGCCAATCGTGATGGATTTTGGTGAAGTTCCAACTGCTTTACAAACTGGTCTAATTGATGGTGCCGACTATTCATCTTTAGCTACAAACTATGCAGGTGGACACTATGAGCAAAATAAATATGCTACATATCCAGGTTTCCACTCTATGCCTGCTGACCATTTAGCTTGTAATACAAAAGTTTGGAATAAGTTAAAGCCTCATGAAAAAGGTGCAATGCTAGCAGCAATTGAAATCTGTGGTAGAACAATCACTAGTTTAGTTGAGAGAAAAAATGCTGAAGCAGTTAAAGCTTTAACTGCTATGGGTGTTACTCTTCATGACTGGTCTAGAGAAGATAGACTTAAGTTCAGAAATGCTGCACTTGGAGCTTGGGAAGAATGGAAGAAAAAATCTCCTGAAGCTGCTGCTCTTATTGAGATACACAAAGCTTACATGAAAGCTAACGGTATCCTATAATTATTAGCAACATAAAAAAATATTGAAGGGCCTGAGAGGGCCCTTCTTATTAAATAATTTTTTTGCCAATGGACGATAAAGAGCTTCAAGATAAACAATTAAAAGAGCAAAGTGAAAAAGTTGCAAGTAAAGACGATTTTCCAATATTTTGGATAGATAAAATTTCTCTATTTCTAAGCCATACAATAAAATATTTAATTCCTGTAATAGTACTTGTGATGATGTACGAAATTTTCATGAGATATGTCTTGTTTAAACCTACCTTATGGGCCAATGAATTATGCCTATGGTTGGCTGGCGTTTGTTATTTAGTCGGAGGCATATATGCAACAAGATTAAGAAGCCATATTAGAATAGTATTATTATACGATTATGTTAGTAGACCAACACAGCGAATTTTTGATCTAATTAGTACTATAGTTATTGTTCTTTTTGCAGGGGCTGTAATATATGGTGGTATGGAGGATGCTTACAGATCATTTGTAAACTGGGAGAGATTTGCAACGTATTGGGACCCACCGATACCAGCTACTATGAAACCACTTACACTTATATGTGTATTCCTTATTGCACTTCAGTCTATTAACAATTTAATAATTGATTGGAGAAATCCTAAAGAAAGACAGTACGATCCCGCTAAAGATTTAGAATAATATGGAATTTGAAATAGGAACACTCTCGATAATACTTATTGTTGGATTGCTAGCTCTTATAGCTATTGGTGTTCCAATGGGTTTTGCCTCAGGTTTTATGGGTGCTGTACTCGTATTTTTATATATTGGTGAGCATGCATTAGGAATTTTACTTTCAAGATATTATTCTCTTGTTGTAACGTATTCTTTCTTATCAGTGCCCTTATTTATATTTATGGCCTCCTTACTTGAACGCTCTAACATCGCGAGAGATTTATATGATGCATTAAACGCTTGGTTAAGAAAAACTAGAGGAGGGGTAGGTGTTGTAACTGCAATCATGGCAACAATTATGGCTGCCATGAGTGGAATTATTGGAGGAGAAATAGTTTTATTAGGGCTGATTGCGCTACCTCAGATGTTGAGATTGAAATATGATCAAGATATGTCGATTGGTATTATTTGTGCATCAGGTTCTCTAGGTACAATGATACCTCCATCTATTGTTTTAATTATATATGGATTAACAACAGAAACATCAATTACAATGTTATTCCAAGAAGCTATTGTTCCAGGTTTAATGATTTCAGGTTTAATAATTACTTACATTCTAATACGAACAAGATTACAACCACATCTTGCACCATTAAGTGATGAGCCAGCTTTAACTTTAAAAGAAAAAATGTCTTACCTTCCAGGCCTTTTACCACCAATTGGTATTGTAATAATTGTTTTAGGTTCAATTTATTCTGGAATAACAGGTATTACTGAAGCAGCTGGAATGGGTGTAGTTGCAACATTAATTATAATAGGTGCAAGAAAAGAACTTACATGGTTTTTATTTAAAGATGCACTTGTTAGAACTTTTAAAGCATCAGGTACGATTTTAACAATTACATTTGGAGCTACAGTTTTAGCTGGAGCTTATTCTTTAGCGGGTGGACCAACTTATGTAGCTGAAACTATTTTAGCTTATGATTTAAAACCAATGTATTTAATCTTTATGATGCAAGTAATGTTTTTGATAATGGGTGCTTTTATGGATTGGGTTGGAATTGTTCTTCTAGCAATGCCTGTGTTTTTACCAATAGTTCTTGCACTTGGTTTTGATCCTATTTGGTTTGGAATACTATTTTGTGTTAATATGCAGGTATCATTTTTAAGTCCACCTTTTGGTCCAGCAGCTTTTTATTTAAAATCAGTAGCACCTCCACATATTTCATTAACAGATATTTTCAGAGGATTTGCTCCATTCGTAGTAATTCAGTTAATTGTTTTAGCATGTGTAATGTACTTTCCAGAAGCAATGACACAAAATTTCCACGAATTCGTACCCAAAAAATAAATGAAAAAAAAAATAGGTTTTATAGGCATAGGCCTGATGGGCCTGCCAATGTCTAAAAATTTAGTAAAAGCTGGATATAATTTAACAGTATTCAATAGATCAAAGAATAAAGCAGAGACACTAAAAGAATTTGGTGCAAAAATTTCAAATACGTTAAAAGATGCTGTGGATGGAAGTGATATTGTTATCACAATGTTAACAGATGATACTGCTGTTGATGAAGTGATGAATAACGATGATTTTACAAAAAGCTTAAAATCTGGTGCCATAGTTATTGATATGAGTTCAGTTAAACCAACTACAGCAATTAAACATGGTAATAATTTAAAATTAAAAAAAATAAATTATTTGGACGCACCTGTATCTGGAGGAACAATTGGTGCAGAGGAAGCCTCGTTAGCTATAATGGTTGGGGGCGAACAAAATATTTTTGACGATGCATTTGATATTTTAAAAAAAATGGGTAACCCAACATTAGTCGGTCCAATTGGAAGTGGACAAGTTTCAAAATTAGCAAATCAAATCGTAGTTGGTTTAACAATCGGTGCAGTTGCAGAGGCTGTTACTCTTTGTGAAAAAGCTGGAGCAGATCCAAATAAAATGATCAAAGCTTTGTCAGGTGGATGGGCAGATAGCAAAGTTCTACAAACACATGGAAAAAGAATGATCAATAAAGATTTTACTCCAAAAGGTAGAACATCCGTTCATTTAAAAGATATGAATAATATCTTAGAATGTGCCAATAATTATAATACTCATTTGCCTATTTCAAATTTGGTTAAAGAAATGTATAAATCTCTTGTTGAAAATGGACACGGTGAAACAGACCATAGTTCACTTTATAAAGAAATTGAAAGGATAAATAATAAATGAGTGGAAGACTAGAAGGTAAAAAAATTGTGGTTACCGCAGCAGGCCAAGGCATTGGAAAAGCAACAGCAATTGCTTTTCATAATGAAGGGGCCCACGTAATAGCAACAGACTTGAATGAAAAAACTTTAGCTGATTTAAATAAAAAATATCCTAATATAAAAGTTAAAACTTTAGACTCTACTGACAACAACGCAATTTTAGAATTTGTTAAAACACTTGATGAGGTTAATATTTTGTTTAATGCAGTAGGATTTGTTCATCATGGAACAATTTTAGATTGTGAAGAAAAAGATTGGGATTTTTCTTTTGACGTAAATGTTAAATCTATGTATTTCATGTGCAGAGCAATTTTACCATTAATGGTGAAGCAAAATGGTGGTAGCATAATCAATGTTTCGTCTATTGCCTCCAGTTTAAAAGGTTTACCAAATAGATTTGTTTATGGTGCTTCAAAAGCTGCAATTATTGGGTTAACTAAGTCTATTGCTTCAGACTTTGTAAAACAAAATATTAGATGTAATTCAATAGCACCAGGAACTGTTTTTTCGCCTTCTTGGCAAGATAGAGTAAACCAAAGCCCTGATCCTGTTCAAGCTAAGAAAGATTTTATAGCGAGACAACCAATGGGGAGAATAGGAACAGCTGAGGAAATTGCTTCTATAGCTATTTATTTAGCTGGCGATGAATCAACATTTACAACAGGAAATACATTTTCTGTTGATGGTGGAATGACAATTTAAATATAAAGGAGAAACAATGAAACTATTAAGAGTAGGTGAAAAAGGAAAAGAAAAACCAGCAATTTTAGACGCTGATGGAAAAATAAGAGACATAAGTTCTCACATAAACGATTTAAACCCAGAAAATTTAAACTTTGAAACAATGTCAAAAATTCAAAGTGCTGACACATCAAATCTTCCTGAACTTTCATCTAATCAGAGAGTAGGTTCATGTATTACAAGTCCAGGAAAATTTGTAGCAATAGGACTTAATTATTCAGATCATGCAGCTGAAGTAGGTGCCGATATTCCTAAAGAACCAATAATGTTTATGAAGGCTACTAGCTCAATGTGTGGTCCTAATGATGATGTAGAAATAGTTTCTGGATCAAAAAAACTAGATTGGGAAGTTGAACTTGGAATTATAATTGGAAAAGAAGCAAAACATATTGCAGAAAGTCAATCACAAGATCATATTTTAGGATATTGTTTAGTAAACGATGTTAGTGAACGAGAATGGCAAATTGAAAAAATGGGACAATGGGTTAAAGGAAAGTCTCACGACACTTACGGACCTACTGGGCCTTACTTAGTAACTAAGGATGAAATTAAAGATATTAATAATTTAAAGATGATGTTGGATGTAAATGGTGAAAGAATGCAAACAGGGAATACAAGTACTATGATTTTTAATGTAGATATCATTGTATCTTATGTGAGTAAATTCATGTCATTACAACCTGGAGATATTATAACTACAGGAACTCCTCCAGGTGTAGGCATGGGAAGAAAGCCTCAAGTATTTTTAAAAGCTGGTGATGAAATGAAATTATCTATAGAAAATTTAGGAGAACAGAACTCTAAAGTAGTTGCTGTTTAATAATTGTGAGGATCAGCTCAATCAAAAGTCATGTACTTAGATATGAGTTGGATAAAGAATTAGGATATTCTCAACAATACTACAAACACCGAACCGCTCACTTAGTAGAGATAGAAACTGATGAAGGTATTACTGGTTGGGGAGAATGTTTTGGCCCTGGAAATATAGCTCTCGCTAACCAATATATTGTAGAAAAAGTAATACAACCTTTAATAATAGGAGAAGATCCAATTAATAAAGAATATATCTGGCATAAAGTTTATAATTTACTTAGAGATAGTGGCCAGAAAGGAATGCCTATTCAGGCATTATCAGGAATTGATATAGCATTGTGGGATATACTAGCGAAAAAAGCAAAATTGCCCCTCTATCAATTATTGGGTGGTAAAACTAATAACAAAATTCCAGTTTATGGTTATGGAATGATGCTGCAAAAAAAATCTGTCGAGGAATTGTGTGAATTATTTAAAAAAGAAGCTAATCAAATAAAAGAAAAAAACTTCAAAGCGATGAAGATGAAAGTTGGTTTAGGTCCAAAAGAAGATTTAAAGTTAGTTAGCGCAGTAAGAGAAGCAATTGGAAACGATTTTAAACTAATGGTCGATGCCAATCATGCATATAATAAAAATGATGCTTTATATGTGGGTAGAGGATTAGATGAAATGGAAATTTATTGGTTTGAGGAACCTGTGGCACCAGAGGATTACGATGGATACAAAGAACTTAAAGAAAGATTAAAAACAAATATTGCTGGTGGTGAAGCAGAGTTCACAAAATATGGCTGGAATCAATTAATTAAAAATAATTGCATTGATATAGCCCAACCAGAAGTTTGCGGTTTAGGTGGAATTACAGAATATTTAAAAGTATCAGCGTTAGCTCAGTCGAATTTCATCCCAATTGTTAATCATGTATGGGGTTCAGCTTTAAGTGTAGCAGTAAATCTGCATTTGCTTACTTCTTTACCAGATATGCCAGGTGGACTATTTCCAGCAAAATCAATGTTAGAATTCGACACCACTGAAAAAAATATTTTTATTACAGATCTAGCTGAAGAAAAATTTTCAATTTTAGATCAAGTAAAAAACAAAGATGGATTTGCCACCCCATTAGAAAATATAGGAATTGGAATTAATCCAAAAAAAGATTTTATAAAAGAATACGAGTATAATGGCTAAGATTATAACTTCAAAACCTGAGGTTTTGTGGAATTTAAAATGTACATTAGGTGAAGGTACTTTATGGGTCAAAGAGCATAATTCAATTTATTTTACAGACATCAAAAAAAAAAGAATTCATATTTTAAATTTAAAAAATAAAAAAAAAGTAACTATTAAAGTAAATAAAGAAATTGGATTTTTAGCTCATATAAAAAATTATATATTTATATTAGGTCTCCAAGGTGAATTAAGAATTGTAAATTTAAAAACTAAAAAAAAAATTAAATCAATAGCCATTGAAAAGTCATTAAAAATGAACAGGATTAATGACGGCAAAACAGATCTTAATGGAAAACTTTGGTTTGGAACAATGGATAACCCTGAAAGAAATATCCCAAATGGATCTCTTTATTGCCTAGATAAAAAATTTAATCTTAAAAAAGTAGATGACAATTACATGATTACTAATGGACCTGCATTTATTGATAAAAAAAACTTTTATCATACAGACAGTAGAAAAAGGATAATCTACAAAATTATGATAGATAAAAATGATGATATAATTAGTAAAAAAATATTTAAAAGATTTTCAAATAAGGAAGGAGTGCCAGATGGCATGACCTTAGATAAAGCTGGAAATTTATGGGTATGCCAATTTCACGGAGCTTGCGTACGTGTTTTAAATAAATTTGCCAAACAGATACATAAGATCAATTTACCCGCTAAAAATATTACTAATTGTGCCTTTGGTGGTCCAAAAAATTCAGATTTATTTGTCACATCTGCTTTAAAAGGCATGAAAAACAGTGAAATTAAAAAATTTAAATTTTCAGGAAGTTTATTTAAAATACAAACTAATGCTATTGGTATAAACCAGAAAAAGTTTGTAATTAAAAATGCTAAAAAGAGACCTCTATTATGAAAGAATACCAACAAAATCTTTAAGAGATGATGTTAGATATTTAGGTAATATATTAGGAAGAGTAATTAAAGAACAAGAGGGACAAAAATTCTATGATCTAGTTGAAAAAATTAGATTACTTTCTAAAGCAAACATAGCCAATAAAAACCATAAAGAACCTTTTAAAAAAATTTTAGACGAAGTTAAAAAATTATCTCCAAATTCACTTTTCAAATTAACTAGAGCATTTAATCATTTTATGAATTTTTATAATTTAGCCGAGTCAATTGATGCTTCAAGGACTTTAGACCTCTACGAAAATGTTAAACAAAAGAAAAAATTTCAAAATATATTTATTGAAGAAATATTTGAAAATTTTTTTAAAAATAAAAAAATATCAAATACTAAAATCTATAATGTTGCCAAAAGCTTAAATATAGGCATTGTGCTTACAGCACATCCAACAGAAGTAAAAAGAAGAACCTTAATACAGAAATACCATTCCTTAACAGAAATATTAGAGCAAAGAAATCTACTTAAAAATTATCCTTCAAAATTAAAAATTTTAGATCGTAAAGTTTTTGATGAGATCACAATTATATGGAATACAGATGAAATTAAAAGATCTAAACCAACCCCTGCAGAAGAAGCAAGATGGGGACTTGCAATTATAGAAGATAGCTTGTGGGATACAATTCCTAAAGTATACAGAAGGTTAAATCAAATATTTGAAAAAAATATGGGTAAGGGTTTGCCTAAAAATTTTAATCCTATTGAGTTTGGGTCATGGATGGGTGGTGACAGAGATGGAAACCCATTTGTTACTGCAGAAGTTACTAAAAGAGTTATTTTGTTATCAAGGTGGGAGGCAGCTAAACTTTATGAGAAGTCAATGACAAAGTTAATAAGATCTTACTCTATGGAAAAATGTTCAAAAAAAATATTAAAAACTACAGGAAAAACATTCGAACCTTATAGAGTTTATCTAAGACCTTTAAGAGATAAATTAAGAAAAACGCATAGAGCAATAGAACAGTATTTAGTAAATAATAAACTACTAAATGAAAAAAATTTATTGTCTGAAAGAGAAGAAATTCTTAAACCATTAAGAGTAGTAAGAGAGTCGTTAGAGCAAAATCAAAGCGAAAATATAGCAAGTGGCGATCTACTAGATTTAATGCGTAGAGCTAAATGTTTTGGTATAAATCTTGCTCGACTTGATATAAGACAAGAGTCTTCAAGACATTCTCAATTATTGGCAGAATATATTAAGAAAAAGCTTAAACAAGATTATTCATCATGGGATGAGGATAGTAAAATAAATTATTTATCTACAAAAATGCAGAGCAAAAATTTATTAAAAAATTTTCAATTTAAAAATAAAGAAAATAAAGAAGTATGGTCCACTTTTAAAGTATTGGCAACTCAACCTAAAGAGTGTCTAGGAGCGTATGTAATATCAATGACATCTTCAGCTTCAGATATTTTATCAGTTATGTTTTTGCAAAAGGAGGCAAACATTGAACATAGACTTAGAGTAGTACCTTTATTTGAAACGTTGGATGATTTAATAAATGCAAAACCTATTATGGAAAAACTTTTTTCATTAAAATGGTACAGAAAAGATATTAATAATAAACAGGAAATCATGATTGGATACTCAGACTCTAGTAAAGATGCTGGAAAGCTTTCTGCGAGCTGGAATCAATATAAATTACAACAAGAAATAATTAAACTAGCCAAAAAATATAAAATAGATGTTACATTTTTTCATGGAAGAGGAGGATCCGCTGGAAGAGGAGGTGGACCAATACAAGCTACATTAAGATCACAGCCAGCGGGTTCAGTAAATGGTAAAATTCGAATAACTGATCAAGGAGAAGTTATACAACAAAAATATGGTTATGAGCCATTGGCTAAATATAATCTATGTAGTTACATCGGGTCTGTTATGGAAGCTACTTTAAACCCACCTCCAAAACCAAAAGATAGTTGGGTAAAATTAATTCAAAGTATGTCAGAAATATCAACAAGCTCTTATAGAAAAAACATAAACCAAAGTTCAGATTTTATTAGATATTTTAAAACTGTAACCCCACATATGGCACTTGGCAAACTTTCAATAGGTTCCAGACCTTCTAAAAGAAAAAATGTTGATAATATAAACAGTTTGAGAGCTATCCCTTGGGTATTTGCCTGGACGCAGATTAGATTAATGTTACCCGCATGGTTAGGCACTGCAGAAGCTTTAAGGTATTCATCAATTAAAAAATTTAAAAAAACACTTATAGATATGGAAAAAAACTGGCCATATTTTAATTCAACGATGGACTTGCTTGATATGGTGCTTTCAAAAGTAGACCCCGAGATATCTAAAATTTATGAAAAAAATTTAGCTGACGATAAACTTATAAGAGTTGGAAAAAAATTAAGGTTTCAATTTGATTCAGTTAAAAAATTAAATGATCAAATAACACCAAAAGAAATTTATAAACAAAGAAAGAGTTTTAGAGGTCCAGCAATTATTAGAAACATATATTCCGAAATCCTTAATGTTTTACAAGCAGTTGTAATGAATAAGCTTTTGAAAAAAAAATTAAACAGGAAGGATAAAAAAGACTTGAATGATGCAATGATGGCATCAATAGCAGGTATTTCAGCAGCTATTAAAAATACAGGATAATGATCGAATTTATTTTAGCTTTCGGTGCAGGTTTACTTAGCTTTTTATCCCCATGTGTTCTGCCTCTAATACCAGGATATATATCATACATATCAGGATCAACTCTTAATGAATTACTTGAAAAAAAAACCGTAAATATTTTTCCTATTATTTTATTTGCAGTTGGATTTTCTATTGTATTCATAAGTTTTGGAGCTACAGCTACATTTTTAGGCTCTCTAATTTTGGATAATTCATATCAACTCAGAATTGGGGCTGGAGTAATCATAATTATATTCTCGCTACAAATATTAGGGCTCATAAATCTAAAGTTTTTAAATTATGAGAAAAGATTTCAAACAAATAATAATACAGGAATAATAAGTTCTATTTTAATTGGGATGGCTTTTGGCTTTGGTTGGACACCATGTATTGGTCCAATTCTAGGATCAATTCTTGCAATTGCATCAACTGAAGATAGTATTAATAAAGGAATTGGTCTTTTATCATTTTATTCTCTTGGACTAGCAATTCCATTTGTTCTATCAGGTTACTTGATACAAAAATTTATGATTTTTTCTAAAAATCTAAAAGCAAAGATGAAGATGATAAATATGTTTGGTGGATCTCTACTGTTAATTACAGGAATACTAATGATCACTAACCAGTTGCAAGCTTTAGGTTATTATCTTCTTGAGTATATGCCTTTTCTACAGAGCATAGGTTAAATTAATTTATATTAAACTTTCTTTGTAAATGTCTAAGCTTGCTATCGGTACTATCATATTCAATATAGCACCCTTGTAAAAATCTTTTACCTTCATTTGGATTAAATTCTGTTCTACCATGAAGTAATCTGTAATTATCCATCATAATTAAATCTCCAGACATTAATTTAAATTCTATTCTATAGAAATCAGAATTATATAAATCAGATAATTTTTTTCTGGCCTTATAATAAAGGTCTAGTTCCTCTTTTTTTAAAACCGGTACGTAATCAAGCCGAGGACTAAATCTAACTTGTTTAAAATTCTTGTTTTCATCGAGTTCTATTAATTCAGACCAGTCTTCTAAAATCACATCTTTATCAATAAATTTAAATTTTACTTTTACTTTAGTTAATATTTCATAATATTCAGGAAAGTCTTTTTTTAAATCTTCAGTAACAGTATAACCGTCAACCAACGTAGATAAACCACCTGTTACTTCATTTTCAATACAATGCAATATCTGAATACAAGGGACTGGATTTCTATATGGATTATCGGTATGAGGAGCCAAAGGTAAAGGCGTATATGCAAGATCATTAGGGTTAGGTTTTGATGAAACATTAAAGTGTTCACCAAAATTAGTTCTTCTAACACTACCCACAGAGTTAGCAAATTTGATTAAATAATTATCATGTGTCGGAACATTCTTTAAAATTGCAAATCCATACTTATAAAAAGACGCAAGTAATTCATGCATTTCAATACTTTCATAAATAGTCTCATGAAAATTAAATTTTTTTACGTCATTAAGTGATGAAGTCCATTTTACTTTTTCTTTAATTTTAATAATTGAGTTGGAATTTTTAAATTCTCGAATTATTTTATTAATATCAATTTTAGTTTCTATTCCATCTGAAAAAGTTATGTTTAGGAGGTCTTTTTCAATTATTGCTGATTTGATAATGACGTCTGACTCCATTGTACTTGGATCAAAGAGTCTTTGCTGTGTCTTTTGATCAAGTAATTCAATATTTTCTACTCTTTCTCTTAGCCAAAAAGGATGAATTTCTTCATTCAGATTTTCATCTCTAAAGAAAACCTTATTATTATCTAATTCAATTTTCATAAAATTGAGCATTAATTAAAAAATATCTTTAATCAAGAGAAATTAAGTAGTATTTGGAATTATGGATAGCAATCTAATAATTAAAAATAATGAATTTCCAAAGTTTTTGAACCAACTAGCAATTGATTTAACGAATTTTTATTTTAAAAAACTTAATAAGCCTTTTAAAGTTAATAATAAATTACTTGGCAAAGGATATGACCCTGTTACTACATGCGATAAAGCTTTTGAAAAATTCATTAGAGCGAAGATAGACAAAAAATTTCCTGGTCATGAAATTATTGGAGAAGAATTTGGTTACAAAAAAACTAAAAGTGATTTTAGTTGGGTAATTGATCCCATAGATGGAACCAGGTCATTTGTTATAGGAAGTCCTACTTGGAGTAATTTAATATCAGTAAATTACAAAGGCAATCCAATATTTGGTTTGGCAAATTTCCCAATGTTAAACAAATATTATTATAATCAATCTCCAAAAATTGCATATGTTGTTGAAAACAAAAAAAGAAAAAAAATATCAGTCAACAAGAATGTTAAATTTAAAGATATCAAATTAACTGCTGGTTTTCATGGAGCTATTTCATTAAATAAACAAAAAAAAATTCCAAAACTTCTCAAATTAATACAATTCCCTTGCTCAGATGCATTGTCATATGCTCAGATATGTGAGGGTAGAATTGATGTTGTATTGCAATGCAATAATAAAATTTGGGACATTCATCCACTAATACCAATTATCAATGCATCTGGTGGTATTACTACAACTTGGAATAATAAAGATGCAAAGCAAGCAGGACATGTAGCAGTATCATCTAATAAAATAATTCATAAGAAAATATTAGGTATGCTAAAACCCATCGTATAATAATGGAAATTCTTGTTCTTCAACACATAAGTATTGAAGATCCTGGCTATATAAAAGATTTAATGATCAAAGATGGAGTTAACATTACAACTATTGAATTAGATGAAGGAGAAAAAATTCCGAATAATTTAAATTTTTTTGACGGTATGCTATGTATGGGTGGACCTATGGATACTTGGATGGAAAAGGATTTTCCTTGGCTCATCGAAGAAAAAAAAAAAATTAAAGAGTTCGTTGTAGAATTAAATAAGCCATACTTAGGTTTTTGTTTAGGATGTCAATTACTAGGAGAAGTAATAGGAGGAAATGTAGTTAAAACTAATAATCCTGAAATTGGAATGTTGGATATAAACTTTTTGGATGAAAAAAAGAAAGATATACTTTTCGCAGATTTTCCAGAAAAAATTACATCATTACAATGGCATTCTTATGAAGTTCAAGAATTAGAAAAAAATAGAGATGTAACGTTAATTGCTTCATCAAAAGAGACAAAATATCAAATATTTCGATACAAAAACAATGCTTATGGTATTCAATTCCACATAGAGATCAAAGATACAACTGTAAATGATTGGGGTTGCGTACCTGAATATAAGTCAGCACTAGAAAATCAATTAGGAAAAGGTGCTTTGGAAAAATTTGATAAAGACGCCAAAGAAAATATGACAAATATGAATAATTATTCAAAAATTTTATATACTAACTTCAAAAACGATATCATTCTTAACAATTAAGTTACCTATTTTACCCTTGTAGTTAACCTATTAATCAGGTTTAATTTTATTTGTAATAATTAGGAGGAAAAATGAAATTTAAAAATTTTATTAAAATTTTCTTTGCAATTTTATTTGTTTTTGTATCAACACATTCATACGCGAAAACAATTAAATGGTCTATGCAAGGAGATAGTTTAACTTTGGATCCTCATGCTCAAAATGAAGGTCCTACAACACAAGTTTCAAGACAGGTCTATGAAGCACTTGTAACAAGAGGTCTGGATATGAGTATTGAACCTCAACTTGCAACTGATTGGAAAACAACTGATCCAAATACTTGGGTTTTTAATTTAAGAAAAGGTGTAAAATTTTCTGATGGAACAGATATGACTGCAAAAGATGTTGTATTTAGTATTTTGAGAGCAAAACAACCTACATCAGATTTTAAAGAATACATAAGTACAATTTCTGATGTTAAAGAAATTGATAACTACACTGTTCAAGTGACTACAAGTAAACCAAATCCAATTCTTTTAAACCAATTATCAAACATATTTATAATGTCTAAAAAATGGTCTATTGATTTTGGAGCAACAGTTTCACAAAACTGGGATGGTGGAGAAGAAACATTCTCAGCAACTAATGCAATGGGAACTGGACCATTCAAAATTACTCTAAGAGAACCAAATACTAAGACAGTATTTGAGAGAAATAGTAATTGGTGGGGTTCAATGAAAGATAATAGTGTTAGTGAAATACACCTATTACCAATTAAAAACTCAGCTACAAGAGTTGCAGCATTATTATCTGGTGAAGTTGATTTAGTAACTGACGCGCCAGTTCAAGACCTAGCTAGAATTGGAAATTCTGCAGATCATGATGTAGTGAGCACAGCTCAAATGCGTACAATCTTTTTAGGTATGGACCAAGCAGCAGATAAATTAAGATCTGGAAATACTGGTGATAATCCATTTAAGAAAAAAGAAGTAAGACAAGCACTTTATCAAGCAATAGATATAGAAGCAATTAAGAAAAAAGTAATGAGAGGTCTTAGTGAGCCTGCAGGAATCATAACCTTTCCTGGTGTAAATGGATACACAAAAGATCTAGATAAAAGATTGCCTTATGATGTTGATGCTGCGAAAAAATTGTTAGCTGACGCAGGATATCCAAAAGGTTTCGATGTTGAACTAAGATGCCCTAACGATAGATATGTAAACGACGAAGCAATTTGTACTGCAGTAGTTGGAATGTTAGGCAAAATCGGCGTAAATGTTAATCTATTCGCTCAGACAAAAAGTAAGCATTTTAAGGAATTAAAAGAAGATAAGGGTGATTTCTATATGCTAGGATGGGGAGTTCCAACATTAGATAGTCATTATGTTTTCCATTATCTATATGAGTCAGGCGCTAGCTGGAATAAAGTAAACTTTAGCAACAGCGAAGTTGATGCAGCTATAAGAGTTATGGAAGGTGAAGTTGACCTAGATAAAAGAAATGCAGCTATTGCAAATGCTTGGAAAATTGTAAAAGATGATATTTCATATCTTCCTCTACACCATCAAGTAATTTCTTGGGCAACTAAAAATAATGTAGATGTTCCAATAAGACCGAATAATGAACCATTATTCCGTTTTGCAAGTTTTAAATAAATAACTTTTTTATAAGCCCTTTGTTTAACAAAGGGCTTATAAGTATAAATATTTCTTAAATTGATAAAGTATTTTTTCAAACGTCTGATCCAGTCAGTAATAGTGATGCTTGTTGTATCATTTGTTTCGTTTTCTTTATTTAACTTTGTGGGTGATCCAATTAACAATATGGTTGGTGAAGAAACTTCTGATGAAGAAAGAGCAGAATTAAGAGAAACTCTTGGACTGACTGATCCAATACATATTCAATTTTCAAGGTTTGTAGTTAATGCTTCTAAAGGGGAATTTGGGATTTCATATCAGCTAAGAAGACCAGTTTCAGAATTAATTATTGAAAGATTGCCAGCAACTATGGAATTAGTTTTAATTTCTGCATTAATCGCATTAGTTTCAGGAACATTATTAGGAGTGTACACAGGTATTAATAGAAAAGGTTTTTTGAGTGATTTTATATTGGCCATATCACTCTTAGGAGTATCTCTTCCAACTTTTGTAATTGGTATACTTTTTATTTACTTATTCGCAGTAATATTAGGTGTACTCCCATCCTTTGGAAGAGGAGAGGTTATTGACCTAGGTTTTTGGACTACTGGACTTTTAACTGTTTCAGGATTGAAAGCAATTATACTTCCATCTGTAACACTCAGCCTTTTTCAAATGACTTATATAATTAGATTAGTAAGAGCTGAGATGATGGAAATATTACAAACTGATTATATAAAATTTGCCAGAGCTCGAGGTATAAGTGAAAAGAGTATTAACTATAAACACGCACTAAAAAATGGATTAATTCCTGTCATAACTATAGCAGGAATAAACATAGGTACATTAGTTGCTTTCTCAATAATTACTGAAACTGTTTTTCAATGGCCTGGTATGGGCTTTTTATTTATTCAGGCGGTTCAATTCGTAGATATACCAATTATGTCGGCTTATTTAGTATTTATAGCTTTTGTATTTGTGATGATAAATTTTATTGTAGATATACTATACTATTTTATCGATCCTAGAATTCGAGTTAAAGGGGATGCTACAAGTGGATAATAAAACACTTAATTCTTGGGAAAGACTAAAAGATAGCGATATTTATTTTAGCTTTATTAAATCTCCAACTGCAATTGTATCATCAATAATATTATTAGTAATTTTCTTTTGTTCTTTTTTTGTTGAGTTTGTTACTCCTCATAACCCATTTGACCCAGCATCATTATCTCTAATGGAAGCTTTTACTCCTCCTTCTTGGACAGAGGATGGCATAGCAAAATTTATCTTAGGTACAGATGGACAAGGAAGAGATATGCTTTCAACAATTCTTTATGGTTCGCGAATTTCATTAATAGTTGGATTTTCAGCTATTATTTTTAGTTTAATTTTAGGTGTCACCCTAGGTTTAACAGCAGGTTACTTTGGTGGAAAATATGAAATGATAGTGATGAGATTAACAGATGTTCAGCTGACAGTTCCGAGTATATTAATGGCTCTATTAGTTGATGGTATTGCAAGAGGTATCATCTCCAGAGAAATGCATGACGAGATGGCAATATATGTTTTAATTTTTGCAATAGGCATTTCAGAGTGGCCTCAATTTGCAAGAGTTTCTCGTGCAGCAACTTTAGTAGAAAAAAATAAAGATTATGTTTCAGCTTCATCAATTATAGGTGTTTCAAATTTACTAATTATGTTTAAGCATATACTGCCAAATATAATGAGACCTGTTTTGGTAATAGGCACAATTGGTCTAGCTCTTGCTATAATTGCAGAGTCAACATTGAGCTTTTTAGGAGTGGGAGTTCCTCCAACAACACCTTCATTGGGTACTTTAATTAGATTAGGAAATGATTTTTTATTTTCAGGTGAATGGTGGATAACATTCTTTCCTGCAATATTCTTAGTTATTCTTGCTTTCTCTATTAATTTATTAGGAGATTGGATGAGAGATACGCTTAACCCAAGGTTAAAAAAATGACTTTTCTTAAAATAAGTAATTTGAGTGTCGACTATAAAATGAGAAAAGAAACAGTAAATGCTGCAAAAAACATTAATATAGACATTAAAAAAGGCGAAATTGTTGGATTAGTTGGGGAGTCTGGTTCTGGAAAAAGTACTGTAGCTAATGCAATTGTAAATTTAATTGATGAACCAGGTAAAGTTTCAAGTGGATCAATATTGATGGGAGAAACAAATATCAGCGAAAATCCAGAAACAATTGTCCAATATCGAGGAAAAAAAATTGGATTAATATTTCAAGATCCTCAAACCTCCTTAAATCCAATTTTAACAATTGGTGAACAGCTTATAGAAACAATACAGACTCACTTAAATTTAAGTTCAGAGGATGCAAAAAATAAAGCAATTAATCTATTGAAAGAAGTTGGGATCAAGGATGCCGAAAAAAGGTTTTATAATTACCCTCATCAATTTTCTGGTGGTATGAGACAAAGAGTTGTTATTTCTCTTGCTTTATGTTGTGAGCCCGAATTATTAATTGCAGATGAACCAACAACAGCACTAGACGTTTCTATTCAGTCTCAAATTCTAGAATTAATTAAAAGATTAACAAAAGAGAGAAATTTAGCTGTAATACTTATTACTCACGATATGGGTGTTATCGCTGAAACTACAGATAGAGTGGCTGTAATGAAAAATGGAGACTTAATTGAAATAGGTTTAACCAAACAGATATTGGTTGAGCCTAAGGAAAAATACACAAAAAGCTTAGTTAGCTCTGTACCACCGACTAATAAAAAAATATCTAGATTTGCAATAATTGAAAAAGAGAACGTTAATAATCAAAATAATAACGTTAAAATATTAAACAGGTGGTCTAAAAAGATAATTGTTGATCAAAATTTAATAGAAATTAAAAACTTGAGTAAGTCTTTTGATGATAGTTTTTTCACTGAGAATACAAAGAATTCTGTAATGGCTGTAGATGATGTCTCACTAAATATAAAAGAAGGACAGTCTTTTGGCTTAGTTGGTGAAAGTGGAAGTGGCAAAACAACAATAGCCAAAATGGTTGTTAATTTGTTTAAGCCTAGTTCTGGAGATATTTATTTTGACAGTGTTAATATTACCAAAATTAAAAAAAACAAAGATCTACTTAAATTTAGAAAACAAATTCAAATGATATTTCAGGATCCATTTTCTTCATTAAATGGAAGACTAAAAGTAAATGAAATTATTGCAGAACCTATTAAACTTCATAATCCAGATATAAAATCTAGTGATTTAGATAGTTATATTCATGATTTATTAGAGTCTGTTGAATTAACTCAACAGTCTGCAATCAGATATCCCCATGAATTTTCAGGGGGTCAAAGACAAAGAATATCAATAGCAAGGGCACTAGCAACCCAACCAAGACTTCTTGTGTGCGATGAACCTACATCAGCATTAGACGTGAGCATTCAAGCTCAAATACTAAACTTATTAAAAGATCTTCAAGAACAGTTAAATCTCACTATATTATTTATAAGCCATGATTTACCGGTTGTAAGACAAATGTGTGATAAAATAGCTGTGCTTAAAGATGGAAAATTATGTGAAGTGTCAGAAACAGAAGAGTTGTTTAAAAATCCTAAACATAATTATACTAAGGAACTACTAAAATTAATGCCAAAAATTGAGTCAATTTATAACTAAAAGGAGAAAACTATGACAATATTTAAAAAAATTTCTGAAAATGAGGCTACTGGCAAAGTAAAAGAAATTTTTGATGAAATAAAAGAAGCCCGACAAATAACTGAAATTCCGAATTTTTGGAAAACAATGGCTAATAGTCCTGAAACATTAGAAAGAACCTGGAGATCATTACAACAAGTAATGGGAAAAGGTGAATTAGATCCTGCTGTAAAGGAACTTATTTATGTTGCAGTTTCAATTACTAACAATTGTGAATATTGTATTAAATCTCATTCTTTAGCTGCCAGAAAAAAAGGTGCAACAGACGGAATGATAAACGAAATGATCGCAATTGTCGGAATGGCAAATGAAACAAATCGTTTAGTTGAAGGTTATCAAGTAGAAGTAGACGACTTTTTGAAATAAAATGAATTTTGATTTTGTTTACAAGATATGTACAAAATCTGAGTGGAGTGAGGCAAAACAAAATAATGTTTTTAAAGGCACTGCATTAGATTTAAAAGATGGTTATATCCATTTCTCAGATAAAGATCAGGTCAAGCAAACACTCAATAAGTTTTATATTAATCAAACTAATTTAATAATTCTTAAAGTGGATGCTCTAAAATTAAAAAATCTAGTTTGGGAGCAATCAACTGATGGCAACATGTTTCCACATTTATACTCAGATCTAGATTTAGATTTTGTAGTTAAAGAATATATGATTGATTTAAAAGATGACGGTAAGCATAATCTGCCAGACGAACTTTAATATTTAATTTGATTTTCCAATTAAATTAACAATTAAAACACCAGATATAATTAATATGAGACCTATAATTGTAAAAAAGTCTGGAATTTGATTAAATTTATAAATACCCACAACTGAAGTAGCTATTATACATAAGCCTGCAAATGAAGCGTAAGTTACGCCAACAGGAATAGTTTTCATAACTAAAGAAAGCGTATACATGCATGCTACAATTGTTATTGCAGTAAAAACACTTGGTAAAAAAATTGTAAAACCATTTGCTGCCTTTGCAAAACCATTTGATGCTGTACCAAGGGCAACTGCAATAATTAGAATTATATAAGCAGTTAGATTACTCATAACTAAAGAATAATATATCCTTAATTAATATCTACAAACTTTTCTAATTTATTTAATTATTATAGGACCGACCATTCCGCTTTCGTAGTGACCAGGAATATTACATGCCATTTCTAAAGAAATATCTTTTGAAAACTTCCATATAATTTCTCCTGTTTTATTTGGCTCTAGCATTACACTATTTGCGTGTTTGTGGCCCAATGAATGATCTTTTTTTGACATTTCTTTCATTTTTTTATGATCAATTCGGTCGCCTAAAAGAATATCGTGTTCAATTAATCTTGCCATTTCGGGTTGGTGATCAATATGCATCTTTTTAGTGCCAATATTATATTCATGCACTAGTTCACCTAAATTTTTAACAATTATTTTTACTGTTTCACCCTTTTTAACTTGAATTGAACTTGGCTCATAATAATTGTCATACATCTTTACTTCTATTACTCTTGTAACATCATTTGGATCACCCTTAGACCCAATCATCTTCATTGAAGCTGCATTAGAATTAAAGGCGATAAAAATAAATAAAAGTAAAAGTTTTTTCATTATTTAGGCATTGGTGTTGCGCCAGTCTCTAAACTCATGATTTTTCCATTATCATATTTGTAGACTGCCATTACAGCTTCTGTATTTCCGTCATCAAATGTTACAAATGCGTGGTGTACACCAACTTCATCATTTTCATATACAACTCTTGTGTCTCTTTGATTAATATCACCGCTCATCGCCCATTTGATCACTTCAGCTTTACCTAAAGTATTTCCTGATTTATGCATTGTGAATTTAAAGTCATCATGCAAAAGCTCATTCATAGCTGCTTCATCTTTATTTTTTAATGCAGCACTGTATTTTTCTAATATTGACATTTTATCTCCTTTATACTCCTTCAACTATTATTCCATTAGTATCTGCGTTATCTAATCGAATTTGTTTTATTGGTTTATATTCTTCAGAATTATACCATTCTTTTGCTTTCTCGTAACTTGGAAATTTTATCACAACTGTCCTTGGATGCTGCCATGACCCTTCAATAGTCTCGCTGCTACCACCTCTTACAAGATACTCCCCACCAAATTTTTCTGCAGTGGGTTTAACTTTGTCTATGTATTCCTTATAATTTTCAGGATTGTTAACATTAAGGTTAAAGATCGCATAACCACTCATAATTATTCTCCTGGTTTAATAACAGACTTTGTGGCATCCGCAGCATTTTGAAAAGCTTTATTGTAGTTAATAACTTCATGTACCATCAAATCATCCATAAGACCTGAATTTTTAAAAGCAATCTTCAAGGCTAGTGCTTGTTCATAATCTCCTTCTACACATGAGATAACATCAAATCTACCTCTTACCCATTCATAGCTGATCAATTTTAAACCAGCAGCCTCGGTAACTTTCTTAGTAGATGCATATCTATCTGCAGAAGGATCATTTTGCATTCTTTTCATTAATTCTGCACTTATTTTGCCAATCAAATAAAATCTTGCCATATTACATTTCAACTTTCGTTAAATCCCAAGCAGTCATTTTGATAACACATTCATCGTAAATTTCCTTTCCAACTGGATGTGTGCCAGATATTAGTTCTTTCATTTTTTCCATATTATGCACAAATACCTTAAACATTACACCACTTTTATCTGGCTTTACTGCTCCTATAGTTTTTTCTGGATGAGCTGCAGATTTTCTCACACTCATACCTTCATCTGATTGCATCCATCCCATAAATTTTTCAAGTTTTCCTTCTTTCAAATCTACGATTACTAACACTTCTTTTTCCATTTTTTTCTCCTTTTTTTTATTTAGTATTTTAAATCAATCTAATGATTATTCAATTATTTCATTAAAGAATATTCACCTTTAAAATAAATTGATGAGGCAAATTTATTTTCTTGGGCTGAGTTAATTGGTGTGTACCCTGTTGAGCCACTACATTCTATTCCTTTATATTTTCCTGTTCCCCCTAAACATTTAAATGTACCATTCATTGAGTCTCCAAGTGGAATTTCGTAGTATGTAAAAATAGTATCCCCATCCATTTGATTTATTTTACAGTGTCCCATTTCAAATCCCTTTCCTGGGATTGTGCCTGCGCCAAGACAATATTGTGAAGCATTATCCATGAATGTTGTACCTTCGACTGCCATTAATCCTCCAACTCCATCGTAAGTAAAAGTTAAAAAGTTACCCTCGTTATCAGTAAGAAATTTGTTATCTCCAACAATAAAACCTTTAAGATCAATTTTACCTTTATGACCGTCTGCAAAACTTGATGTTGTAAATATTATAAACATCATAATTAAATATATTTTTTTCACCATTACCTTTCTGTTATTATTTTTAATCTGAACAAACACTCATTACTGTTGTCTCTTGTTTATGGCCAGATTCCGCAATTACCTTTGCATTCTCTGGATTCTGCATAAATTTTTGCATAGTGTCTGCTGCTGGTGTTTCCATCACAATATGTACTTTATTTGGATTTTCTATTTCATTACCTACGTAAATAGTTTTAATACCTGCTGCTTCTCTTGGGCCAGAATGTTCATCAAACATTTTTTTCCAGTGAGCCCAGTCTTTTACTTCAAAGTTACCAACCATTTTTACCATTTTATTCCCCCCAAACCCCATCAAATTCATATGCTTTATCAAAAGTTTCAAACTCAATGCTAGCCATATTAACTCCTTTGTAAGTCTATAGTTATTTTGGTATTTTTGTTGCTCCAGTTTCTACTTCAATGATTTTACCGTCTTTAAATTTCCAACAACACATCAAAGCTTCTGTATTTCCATCTTGATAAGTAACATATGCATGATCAAAACCAATTTCATCATTCTCAAAAAGAATTCGGTATTTTGCAGGACTCATCATGCCTTTACTTACTGCTTCGACCATGCCTGCTTTACCCATGTGTACATATTCACCTTTTAGATGAGAAAACATTTTGTAGTCATCGTGCACCAGCTCACCAGCTGCTGCACCATCTTTTTCCATGATTGCTTTATTTAGTTTTTCTAAAATTGACATATTGATTCTTACTTTTTCATTGCATTGAACATGCTAAGGGTGTCATCAAATGTCATCATGGTTACAGTTTTTCCTTGATCATTCATTTCAAAATAATGTCCAAACATAGTATCCATGTTATCAGCTTTGGCATGAACTCTTACAAAAATCTTATTTCCTTCACTGATCATATCCATAATTTTTAAATTAAAATTTGGCCATGTTCCTGGAATTTTAGACATTGTTGCCATCATAGCTTGTTTTCCTTTATGAACTCCTGATAATGGGTGAACTCCTTCTTTCCCTGGAAATGTCCACACAATATCGTCATCTATCATATCGTTAAAAAATGTTTCCATATCACCCGTGTTAAAAAGTTCATATGCTTTTTTCATTTGTTCTTTTACGTCCATAGTTTTTCCTTTGTTATTTGATATTAAATTTGATTATAAGGTTGAAATGTAATGAATTTATTACATTACTGCTATGCGTGATTATATCCAGTGAGGATAGGGAAGGCCTTTTTCTTGTAAAAAAGATTTATTAAACATCTTGGAGTTGTATTTATCAGATTTATCACAAAGAATTGTTACAATCGTTTTACCTGGACCTAAAAGTTTACCTAATCTTATAGCTCCAGCAATGTTTACTCCACAACTTGTACCTAAACTTAAACCTTCTTTTTCAATTAAATCAAATAAAACAGGCAAAGACTCATGATCGCTTATTGAAAATGCTCCATCAATTTTTGCTTTTGCAAAATTTGCAGTAACTCTACTAGATCCAATACCTTCAGTTATTGAACCACCTTCACTCTTTAATTCACCATTTTCAATGTAACTATAAAGAGAGGAACCTGTTGGATCCGATAAATATATTTTAATATCTTTATTCTTTTCTTTTAAAAAACTACTTACACCTGCGATTGTACCACCAGTACCAGATGAACATACAAAACCATCTATTTTACCGTCAGTCTGCTCCCATATTTCTGGCCCAGTTGTTTCATAATGACCTTTAGAATTGGCTGTATTATCAAATTGATTAGCCCAAACTACACCGTGATTGTTACTACTTTTCAATTCATCAGCCAATCTTCCTGCATATTTAACAAAGTTATTTTCATCTTTATAAGGTTTTGGTGGAACCAATCTTAAATCAGCTCCAATATTTCTTAATAAATCTTTTTTTTCTTGTGTTTGATTATCATTCATTACGATAATAGTTTTATAACCAATAGAATTTCCTAATAGACATAATCCAATTCCAGTATTACCAGCTGTTCCTTCAACAATTGTTCCACCTTTTGAAATTAGTTTTTTTTCTTCAGCATCTCTTATCAAAGCTAAAGCTGCTCTATCTTTTACAGAGCCACCTGGATTAAGGTACTCTGCTTTTCCATAAATATTGCAACCAGTAATTTCTGATGCAGTTTTTAATTTAAATAATGGAGTGTTTCCTATTGCTTCGACAAAATTATTTTGTAAAGTTTTCATACATCAAGCTTTGTATCACCCCCTGGTGCAACACCATAGGGTTTAAATTCTTCGGATGCAGTTCCAACATTTTTTGCAGGAATTCCAACCATTACTGCATTTTCTGGAACATCTTTTGTAACAACAGCATTAGCTCCAATTTTTGCATTTTTACCAACCACAACTGGTCCAAGTATTTGTGCACCTGATCCCACAACAACATTTTCTTTTAATGTTGGATGTCTCTTAACATTTCTTTGATTGTCTGAATTTATACTTGGGGCAATTCCGCCTAATGTTGCCATGTGATAGATAGTAACGTTATCTCCAATATCAGATGTTTCTCCAATAACTACTCCCATACCATGATCTATAAAAAGATTTTTTCCAATTTTAGCATTTGGATGGATTTCTATACCTGTTAAAAACCTTGAGAACTGAGAAATTATTCTTGCAACAAGATGAAATTTTGCAATTGAAAAAAAATTTGCAATTCTATGAAAAAATATAGCTTTAACACCAGGATAAGTTAGTATTAAACTTAACTTTGATCTTGCAGCAGGATCTCTTTTAATTATCGACTCTAAAAAATCATTCATGTTTGTTTAAGATTAGTTATTAAAATTTAACTACTTGTTACAACAGCAGTTTTCTGATGATGGTTTGCAATCACAATTTTTACAAACGCATCTGTCACAAGAACAGTTCTTACATTTAAAGTGTGTATTAATGCATACCATAAAGGTTATATAATTGTATATTTTTTAAAAACAATACTAATAATAACCCTGATTTTAGAGTTCTTTAAGTGTTAATCCCTTTAGATTTGCAGGGACTGCAATATCCATCATTTTTGGGTTAGCAAGATTAAGATTATCCATTATTTCAGCATATTCCTCTTTTGAACTGACTTGTAATCGAGGGTTATTGTTCTTCTCACTACCAATTGTTGAATTTTTTTTTCCATTATAATCATGAGCAGGATAAACAAGTGTTTCTTCTGGAAGTTTTAAAAGTTTACCAAACAATGAATCATAAGCCTGTTGAGCACTACCATTTTGAAAATCTGTTCTACCTGTCCCATTAATTAAAAGTGTATCTCCTGTAAAAACTCTATCATTCATTAAGTAACTATATGAACAATCAGTATGACCTGGAGTATATATAGCTTTAAGCTCTATACTCTCAATATTTATATTTTCTTCATCTTTTAATTTTATATCAATTACCTCAGATTTAGAGTTTTCACCCATTATACGAATACAATTTGTTCGTTGATTAAGTTCATTTAAGCCAGTTACATGATCTGCATGAATATGAGTATCAATTACTTTAACAAGTTTTAATTCTAAATTTTCTAAAATTTTTATGTATTCATCAGTATGTTCAATTACAGGATCTATTATTAATGCTTCACGTCCTTTTCCACTAGAAATTATATAGGTGTAAGTTGAGGATTTAGTATCAAATAGTTGTTCGAAAATCATAATTATAAAATAATTAAAATTTTATAAAATTGATACTAATTTTCAATAGCTTTATGATTAGGCTTACTCCATTCTTTTCCTTTAAACATCACATTCCATTGTAACCAAGGAAAAAGCTTTGATTTCATTTGCCAATATAAAGAACTAGGTTTTGTTGGATCAAACGGTAAACTTGGAGTTACTTTTCCACCGTAACAAAATTCTGCTAGCATAACTTTACCGTATGCAACTGTAAGAGGGCAGGCCCCATATCCATCATAAAGTCTATATGCTTCGGATGACTTATTGATATCTTTAATAATATTATGAGCAACTATTGGAGCTTGTTTTCTAACTGCTGCACCAGTTTTTGCATTAGGTGCATTCATTACATCACCTAAACTATAAATATTTTCATATTTTGTATGTCTTAATGTTCCTTCTTTATGATCTACATCAACCCATCCACCAGCATCAGCTAATGGACTATTCTTAATAAAGTCTGGAGAAGTTTGAGGAGGTGTTACATGAATAAAATCAAATTTTTTTGTAACTTCTTTGGAATTTCCATCTTTATCTGATTGTTTGAATACAGCCTCTTTGGCCTCACCATTTACTGAAATTAAATTATGTTGGAAGCTTCTTTTAATACCATATGAATCGCATATTTCATTTAGTGGACCTTGAAAGTGAGGTACACCAAAAATAACTGGCTTTGCACATAAAAATTCTAAATTACTATCTTTAAGAGCACCTTTTTTCTTTAAGTGATCAGCAGCTAAGTAAGCAATTTTTTGAGGTGCACCTGCACACTTAATTGGCATAGGAGGTTCAGTGAATAATAAATTTCCTCCCTGTAAATTTTTTAAACATTCCCATGTATAAACAGCCATATCTGAACTATAATTGGTACAAACATTATTTTTTCCTAAAGTTTCTTTTAACCCTGCCACTCCATCAAAGTTAATTTTTAAACCAGGACAAACTACTAAGTAATCATAAGAATATTCACCGCCTGAAGTCTTCACTGAGTTAGACTCTGGAGAAAAACTTTCAGCATATTCTTTAATCCAATTAACATAATTAGGCATTACAGATGACATTGGCTTTATGGTGCTGTTTACATCATAAGCACCTGCACCTACTAAAGTCCATGCAGCTTGATATAAAGATTTTTCTGAAGGTTCTATTATTGATATTGATAAGTCAGACTTTAAACTTTTAAGCCTTGTTGCAACTGATATACCAGCGCATCCGCCACCGATAATCAAAATATTTGAGTGATTAGAGTTATTCATACAAAAAAACTAACACTTATAATCTGCTTAAGATACACGTCTTATAAGTTGTTTTTTCAAATTTAAATATCGTTGATAAACCTAATCAATAATTTATAATGGTTCTAATTAATTAAAAGGAGAGTGAAGAATGTTAAAAATAAACAGTATGTGTCCTGATTTTCAATGCAAAACTACAGAGGGAGATATCTCTTTTCATGAGTGGCTTGGAGATAGTTGGGGCGTATTATTTTCTCACCCAAAGGATTTTACACCAGTTTGTACTACAGAATTAGGTTCATTAGGACAAATGAAAGCTGAGTTTGATGCAAGAAATGTAAAAGTAATCGGACTAAGTGTAGATGGAGTTGAGGATCACAAAAAATGGTTAGAAGATATCAAAGATGTATCTGGAACGATGCCTGATTATCCTATTATCGCTGATGAAGATTTAAAAGTTGCAAAACTTTTCAATATGTTAGAAGCCGATGCAGGAACAACTTCAATGGGAAGAACAGCAGTTGATAATGAGACTGTCAGAACTATTTTTGTTGTAAGACCAGATAAAAGAATTGGGCTTTATTTAACTTACCCAATGGCTACAGGTAGAAATTTCCATGAAATTTTAAGAGCCATAGACTCAATGCAACTTACTGCAAAACACAGAGTTGCTACCCCAGCTAATTGGAAAAAAGGTGAAGATGTAGTGATTCTTCCTGCTGTAAAAGACGATGAGGCTAAAAAAATATATCCAGATGGATGGGAAACCGTTAAGCCTTATTTAAGAAAAGTTCCAGATCCAACAAAGTAATTAGGATTTCGGATTAATTTATTATCTCAGTTCTAGTTTAATAATTAGAACTGAGATTTTAAACTATAGTTTTTTATATTTTTTCATTGAAATATTTGCAACAAGAAGATTTGGATCAATAAAAATTTTAGACTGCTTTATTTTTTTAAAAGATTTATAGGCAAATATTGCAATTGGTAACTCAGTACATCCAAGAATTATTTTTTTACATTTAATTTTCATTAAGTAATTTACAGCAGGTCGAATAGCTTTTTCAGCTTCTTTAATTTTTCCCATCTTAACAAGTTTTATTGATTTGTTCACAGAACTTTTTTGTAAATCATTACTAGGGCTCACCAAATTAAAACTTTTATCAAAGAATTTGCTATACACTTTTGTTTCTAAAGTTGCTTCTGTAGATAAAAGACCTATTTTAGTATTTTTTTTACAAGTTTTAACTGTTTCTCTATAAACTTCTTGTGGCATACTTAAAATTGGTATCTTAATTTTTTTTCTCAAATCATCATACCAATAGTGCGCTGTGTTACATGGCATAACTATAAATTTACAATTATTTTTTTGTAGCATTTTACAGCCTTCAACAAGAGCATTTAAGACGTTGTAATATTTTTTTAAATTCTCTGGTCTCTTTGGTGTATTAGTTTTATTGTAGAGAACAAACATTGGATATTGCTGATCAAGTTTACCGGTATTAATCTTTGCAAGTTTATTGCAAAAATCTAAACCAGCTTGTGTGCCCATTCCTCCAAGAATACCAATCATAAATCTACTTTGAATTTTGTTTTAAAAGTTACAATATACAACTATATTTTATAAACAATTATGCAAGATATTTATATTGATGATATTGGTTCAGGATATCCACTTGTTTTAGTTCATGGATATCTAGGATCATCAGAAATGTGGAAACTCCAAAAAGATTATCTGCATAAAAAATTTAGAATTATTGCACCAGCTTTACCAGGGTTTGGTGAAAGCTTTAATGCAAAATCTTTAAATAGTATTAGTTTAATGGCTAAATTTATTATCCAACAAATTGATTTAAAAAATATAGATAAGTTTAATTTAATGGGTCACTCGATGGGTGGAATGATAGTACAAGAAATTGCAAATCTATCTGGAGATAGAATTAATAAATTAATTTGTTTTGCTACTGGACCTATTGGTGACATTCCAGGAAGATTTGAACCTATAAATATATCGATAAAAAAGCTTGATGAGGAAGGAATTAAAGAACAAGTAAAAAGAATACCACCAAAGTGGTTTGTTGAAGGAGATCAAGCTAAAAATTATTATTTATGTGAAAATGCAGTTAAAAATATTTCTGAAGAAACAGCACGTAACGCTCTGATAGCTATGAGAGATTGGAATGGTTTAGAAAATTTAAAAAAAATAAAAAACAAAACCTTGATAATTTGGGGAGATAAAGACAAATCTTATAATTTAGAACAAGTTTCAAAACTTAAAAATAATATTCCTGATAGTGACTTAAAAATATTTAAGAACTGCTGTCACAATGTACATCTTGAGCAGCCTCAGAAATTTAACCAAGTTGTTGAGGACTTTCTTATTTAAATCGGCCATTTTAGGCTTTTGCATAGCAGTATTTACATTTTAGCTTATTAGAAATGTTGACTCTAAATTTAAAACAAAGTTAGATTTTATTTATAAAAAATAACTTAAATGGGGAAAATATGAATATAATCAAAAAAATTCTTGTGGCTGGAGTAATTTCATTATTTGTACCAGCCTCAAGTTTTGCTGAAAAAGTAAAAATTGGTGATCCTGGTTGGACGGGAGCAACTGCAATTGCAAATTTACTTGCTGCTGTTGTCATTGACAAAATGGGTGGTGAAGCCGAGTTAGTCCCAGGAAACAATACTGCAATCTATGGAGCGATTGATAGAAGCAAAGGTGAAATCGAAGTTCACCCTGATATTTGGCTACCAAATCAAGAAGCTTATACAAAAGATTTAGTACCAAAAGGAACATTAAAATTAAGCAAAAATCCTTATGAGGGAAATCAAGGCTATTGTGTTTCTCAACAATTTGCAAAAAAAATGAATATTACTGCGATAGAAGATTTGGGGAGACCAGAAGTTGTTAAAGCAATGGATAGTGATGGAAATGGAAAAGGTGAGTTTTGGATTGGTGCTGACGGATGGGCTTCTGCAAATGTAAACCAAGTAAAACTTAGGGACTATAAACTTTATGATGCTGGTATAGAGCCAATAAGAGCTGCTGAAGCTGTAAAAAATGCTAGAGTTTTAGACTCGATCAAAAAGGGTGAGGGTTACGCATTTTATTGTTACAAACCTCATGCTATTTGGGGAATGGCCGATGTAGTTATGTTGGAGGAACCAAAGTATGATCCAGCTAAATATAAAATGATTCAACCAAAAGCAGATGCAGATTGGTATCAAAAATCATATGTAGCTTCAAAGGATGCTTTAAAACAAATTCAAATCGGATGGGGAACTTCTTTAGAAAATAAATCGCCAGCGATTGTTGAATTTTTTAAAAATTTCCAGATCACAGCAGATGATGTTTCTTGGATGGCATACGAAGTATCAGTTCAAAAAAGAGACCCAGGAGAAGTTGCAAGAGACTGGATGGCTAAAAATAAATCAACAGTTGATGGTTGGTTAGGTCTTTAATTTAGTCAATTTAAATTTAATTTACCTGGCGACTTATAGTTGCCAGGTATCATTTTCAATAATATTAAGCTAAAATCCTTTTATGGAAGCTGCTATACAGATCCAAAACGTTTGGAAAATATTTGGAAATACATCCAATGATGCATTAGATGCAATCCAAAATAAGAAAATTTCAAAACAGGAAGCTTTAGAAAAGTATAATTCAGTAATTGGAGTCTCTGATGTTTCGTTTGATGTTAATAAAGGTGAAATCTTTTGTGTTATGGGATTATCTGGAAGCGGCAAGTCAACACTTGTAAGGCATATTAATAGATTATTAGAGCCAACATCTGGAAAAATTTTAATAAACAATCAAGATGTAATGCAATTTAATAAAGAAAATTTACAAGAACTTAGAAATAAAAAAATTGGTATGGTTTTTCAAAATTTTGCATTGATGCCCCACAGATCTGTTTTAGATAATATTGCAATGCCCTTAGAAATAAGAGGAGTAAGTAAAAATGATAGGTTAGATGCAGCAAATAACATCTTAAATATTGTTGAATTACAAGGGTGGGGTAATAAATACGCACATGAATTATCTGGAGGAATGCAACAAAGAGTAGGGTTGGCCAGAGCATTAGCTGCTGATCCTGAATTTTTACTTATGGATGAGCCTTTTAGTGCACTTGATCCGCTAATAAGACGCCAACTTCAAACGGAGTTTATTAAACTTTCAAAGCAGATGAAAAAAACAACTGTATTTATTACTCACGATTTAGATGAAGCTGTAAGAGTTGGACATAGAATAGCAATAATGCGAGATGGAAGAGTAGTTCAAATTGGAACTCCTGAAGAAATAGTTGTAAATCCATCTGATGAATATGTTGCAGACTTTGTAAAAGGAATTTCAAGATTAAAAGTTGTTCAAGCTAAAACAATAATGCAACCGTTAGAGCAATATAAAAAAAACTTTGGGGAAAATTTAGGTAATAATGAAAAAGTAAATGAAAACGATATATTAAGTAAACTTATTGAAACTTCTGTTTCTAAAGATAAACCAATTGTAGTTGTAAATGACCATAATACAGAAGTTGGAATTATTACTCAATCAGACCTATTAAAAGCAGTTGTTGAAGGAAATGATAATGAGTAAGGAAATTAAAAATTTATCAAGATCGGATCTTATTAAAAATTTTGTAATTTCAAATCCAGATTACTATATCAAAGAGTTTAAAAAAATTGGTAGCAAGCCATCTTACTCTTACTCTTTTAACCTTTTTGCAGCATTGTTTGGACCAGTATGGTTTGGAATAAGAAATGTATGGAATTATGCTCTGGCATTTCTAATTGTGGAAACATTTGCTGTTGTTCAAATTGTTAGAGGATTATTTGGCAACATCACTAAAGATGCAGTTGAAAAAATTGATAAAATTCAATCAACTATCGATTTTAGATATAAACAGTTAGAGGCTGCAAAAGAAAATAACCCAGATAAAGTTGAAGTCTACGAGAGGGCAATTAAATCACTCGAAGAGGCAATGAAGGAATATGTAATTGATGTTCAGCAAATTGAGGCTTCGGCAATATGGATTACTATTTCAGGAATTTTATTATTAATTTTTGTAAAATTTATTCAAGGAATATTAGCCAATACCGTTTTAGAAAAAAGATACTCTGAGTGGTTATCAAATAAATCAATAAGTCCTGGTATGAAACCAAAAAATTACTTACTTAGTATTGGTTTTACAATAGTGATTATGTTTTTTTCAGTCATACATTATAGCTTCCCAGGTTTCTTCTCAATAATGAATGATTTTCCTACTCATCCAGAAATAAGACTTACTTCTATTAAATGGGTAGAGACAATTTTTGATTATGCTGTTATAAAAGGGGACGCAGTATTTACTGCAATTACAATCGGAATAAGATCTGTTCTTGATTTTTTAGAATTATTATTTGTAAAAACACCTTGGATTGTGATCATAACTACCATTGTAGTTTTAACTGCTTTGTCAGCAGGAATAAGAACCGCAATTTACTCTGCAGGATTTTTAGCTTACATGGGTTTTTTAGGATTTTGGGTTAAAGCAATGACAACACTTGCTTTACTAGGGACAGCTGCAATTCTAAGTATTGTTATTGGAATACCTTTAGGAATTTATTGCGCGAGACGTCAAAGATTTTATTCAATGATAAGACCAATAATGGATTTTATGCAAACTATGCCTGCATTTGTATTTATGATACCAGTCATTGCGTTTTTTGGAACAGGTAAGGTTGCGGCTGTCATCATTACAATGATTTTTGGAGGAACACCAGTTGTTAGACTTACTGTGTTGGGTTTAAGAGGCGTTCCTGAAACTATAAGAGAAGCTGCAATAGCTTATGGAGCATCTAAATGGTATTTACTTAGAAAAGTTGATTTACCTTTAGCAACCCCATCAATACTCGCAGGAGTAAACCAAACTGTGATGTTAAGCTTAGCGATGGTTGTAGTTGCATCATTAATAGGAGCTAAAGGCCTAGGACAAGACGTGCTAGAGGCACTACAATATGCAAATGTAGGCCAAGGTATTTTAGCTGGTATTGCAATATTATTTGTTGCTTTAATATTGGACAGAGTAGTTCAAGGTAAGAAAAGAGTATAATACCTTAATGAATAAAAATGTATGGTTGCTATTTGCAAGCAACGCATGCGCATTTTCAGTTGCACCTGTAACAGTTTTTTTAAGTGGAATAATTGGATCTAGCATAAGCCCAATTAAATCTTTGTCGACTTTGCCAATGTCGTTATCAATTGTTGGTACTGCCATTTTTATAATAGCTGCTTCCAAAATAATGAGCATTACTGGCAGAAAAAAAGGATTTATACTTTCATCTATCACAACATCATTGTTTGCTTTACTGGCAGCTTATGCAGTAATGAAACAAAATTTTATTCTTTATTCGTTCTCATGCTTTTCACTTGGATTTGGGATGGCATTTGCTCATCAATATCGTTTTGCAGCAGCTGAAAGTGTAGATAAAAAACAGGCTCCAAAAGCCATTTCTTTATTACTTTTTGCAGGAATTTTGTCAGCTTTATTGGGTCCTAATCTAGCAAATCTTGGAAAGAATATTATTCCAGAGAGTCTATATGTCGGCTCTTATCTATGTCTGTCATTATTAACTTTATCATCAATTATTTTTTTAGTTTTTTATAATGAAAAGAAAGTTGCTGAGAAAAATAAAATTTCAAAAGGAAGATCAATTTTAAAGTTAATTTCTCAACCAAGATTTCTTCAGGCATTAGTCTCATCATCTTTTGCTTATGCAGTAATGTCGTTTCTAATGACTGCTACTCCAATAAGCATGCATATTCATGATAAAATGTCATTGAATAGCACTAGTTTTGTAATTCAATTGCATATTATAAGCATGTTCCTACCAGCATTAGTTACTGGAAATCTAATTAAAAAATTCGGACACAGCATAATCATGTATTGCGGGGTATTATTTTTTATAATCACAATATTTCTTAGTTATCTTGATCAAACAGTAACAAACTATCTTTTTTCATTAATATTTTTAGGCCTTGGATGGAATTTTCTATTTATATCAGGGACAAGCTTACTTGTATTAAATTATAGAGAAGAAGAAAGATTTAGAGCTCAAGGTTTTAATGATTTTATAGTTTTTTCAATTCAGGCTACTGCAAGTTTAACGGCAGGTGTTGTATTAAGTTATACTAGCTGGAAAACAATGAATATGCTTTGTATACCTTTTTTAATTATAATTATTTTTACAACACTAAGAGCAGACAAATTATCAAGAAAAGTTTAATTCTTACAGGACGTGTCAACTTGTAACAGAAATTGCTTATTGTAAGATTATTTTAAAAGCATATATGCATGATATGAAATCACACAATAAATTTTTAATTATCACTACCTTTTTATTATCAACACTTTTCGCTAATATTAGTTTAGCTGAAGATGTAACAGTAGAAATGTTAAATAGACTGGATAAACAGTCAAATATTTTTGAGCCAAAGATAGTAAGAGTAAACGTTGGAGATACAGTTCTTTGGAAAGCTAAAGACAAAGGTCACAACGTTGAATTTATTAAAAAAGGAGTTCCTGAAGGCGTTGGTAAATTTAAGTCTAAATTCAATAAGGATGTTGAATACAAATTTGAAGTTCCTGGAATTTACGCATACTGGTGCACACCTCACAAAAATATGGGTATGATTGGTTTTGTAGTTGTCGGTGATGATAAATCAAATCTAGAAGCAATAAAAAAACTTAGATTTTCATCTAAATCTAAGAAAATGGCTCCAGATTTAATAAATTCATTATAAATCAAGATATTTAACCAAGATTTTCTGATTACGAAATATCGTAAAATAGTTTCTAATTGGTATACTTCTTATAATAAAACTACCCATAGTTTTGTTGGGGGGAGTATAGAAGTTAATGTCTAATATAAAATTCAATGGTGTAAACAAATCATTTGGATCAAATAAAATAATAACTGACTTTAGTTTATTAGGTAAAGAAGATGAATTCTTAGTTTTAGTTGGTCCCTCTGGATGTGGTAAATCAACATTATTGCGAATGATTGCTGGATTAGAAAAGATTGATGAAGGTGAAATATTTATTAATGATCAAAAAATAAATGACTTACATCCTTCTAAACGACAAACAGCAATGGTATTTCAGTCATATGCTCTTTACCCTCACATGAATGTTTATGAAAATATGTCATTCGGGTTAAAGATAGAAAAGAGATCTAAAGAAGAAATCCAAACAAAAGTTATGCAGGCAGCAAAAATTCTAAAGATAGAGGAATTGTTGGAAAGAAGACCCAAACAATTATCAGGGGGACAGAGACAAAGAGTTGCAATCGGACGTGCGATTACAAGAAATCCTAAAATTTTTTTATTTGATGAACCTTTATCAAATTTAGATGCTGCCTTAAGATCTGAGATGAGAGTTGAGATTTCAAAGTTACATAATCAAATTAAAACAAATATGATTTATGTCACACACGATCAAGTAGAGGCAATGACACTTGCTGATAGGATTGTAATATTAAATCTTGGTAACATTGAACAAGTTGGAACACCAGATGAAATATATAATAATCCCGCTAATATTTTTGTTGCTCAATTTATAGGAACACCAAAAATGAATATTTTACCCTTAAAAAATGAAAATATTGTTTCAGATAATAAAATTAATTTTTTAGGTAATGAAATAACTTTTGAAAAAATTAAATTTGATAAAAAAAAATATTTTTTGGGAATACGACCTGAGCATTTTAATTTATCAAGTAGTTCACAATTTAAAATTAAGCCTAAAATTGATTTAGTTGAGAATTTAGGAAATGAGAAGATTGTTTATATGAGCAATGATAATTTAGAACTAAGTGCAAAAATTTCGAGCCAAGAAGATTTTCAAAATGAAATAAATTTTGACTCGAAAGATATTTTTATATTTGATGAAGATGGAAATAGAATTTAGTTTTCTAAACATATTTTTATATAAATAATTTCACATGAATTGGATAGTTGTTACAGTTATTGCGGCTTTTTTTCAGAATTTAAGGTCTTCATTTCAAAAAAAAATTAATAAGGATGTCTCGACTATAGCTTCAACTTATGTAAGGTTTTCTTTTGCTCTACCTTTAGCATTAGTATTGTTCTTTATATATTTTAGAGAAGTTTCTGTGATTAATGAAATACTTAATCAACCAGGTTTTTTAATAAATGTAATTCTAGCATCAATTTTTCAAGTAATATTTACCTTTGTATTATTATATTTATTTAAGTTCTCAAATTTTGTTGTTGGAACCTCACTAAGTAAAACAGAGGTTGTTCAAGTCGCTATATTTGAATATTTAATATTAAATGAAAAATTAAGTAAATTAGGAATTAGTGGAATTGTAATATCAACTTTAGGGGTGATAATTTTATCAATCAAAGATTTAAAATTATTTCTTCAAAACATATTTTCAAAAACAACATTAATTGGACTAATATCAGGTTTATTCTTAGCACTGAGCATTGTTTATTTTAGATCTGCTGCATTATCATTAGAAAATTTTAATTCAAATTTTGAAAAAGTAATATCAACTTTACTTTTTGGATTATTAATTCCAACAATTATTTTAACGATATACCTTTTAGTCTTTGAAAAAAAAGAATTTAAAAAACTATATAACGACAAATACGACTGTATGTTAATTGGTATTGGAGGTTTTTTTGCATCTCTCTCATGGTTTTATGCATTTACTTTAATCCAAGCATCCTTTGTCAGAGCAGTTGGTCAGATTGAATTATTATTTAGTTATTTTTCCTCAAAATATTTATTCAAGGAAAAAGTAAAGTTAACAGAAATTTTAGGTATTGTTGTTTTTGTAATTGGAGTTACAATTTTATTAATTTCTAGAGTTTAAAACTAATTAGAAAATCCGTATTTTCTAAGTCTTACATCTCCAGTTCGAGCATGAGCTTCCATACCTTCATATCTTGAAATTCTTGCACAAGCTGCGCCCACTTCTTTAGTTGATTCCTTTGTCATTCTTTGGAAACTCAATGTTTTAATGAATTTTCCGACAAATAAACCGCCTGTATATTTTCCAGCACCTTTTGTTGGTAAAATGTGGTTTGTTCCAGAGCATTTATCACCATAAGCAACCGTAGTTTCTTCTCCAATAAATAATGATCCGTAGTTTTTTAATCGATCATGAAACCATTGAAGGTTTTTGGTCTGTATCTCTAAATGTTCAGGAGCATATTCATCACTGATTTTAGCCATTTCTTCGTCTGTATCGCATAAAATAACTTCCCCATAGTCCCTCCAAGCTGCACCAGAGTTTTGTCTTGGTAAGTCAGGTAAATCTGCAATTAATTCTGGTACTCTTTTCATTACATATTCAGCTAATGATTTACTAGTAGTAAATAACCATGCAGGAGAATTGTAACCATGCTCTGCTTGTCCAACTAAATCGAAAGCAACTAATTCTGGGTCTGCTGTTTCATCTGCTATAACTGCAATTTCTGTAGGACCAGCAAATAAATCTATACCTACTTTGCCAAATAAAATTCTTTTTGATTCTGCAACAAATTGATTTCCAGGACCAACAAGCATATCAGCAGGTGCATTACCAAAAAGACCATAAGTCATTGCAGCAATAGCCTGAACTCCACCTAAATTCATTATTACATCTGCTCCACATAAGTCAGCGGTATAAACAATAGCAGGATGAACTCCAACACCAGGTTTTGGTGAGCTGCAAACAATAATATTTTTAACACCAGCAACTTTAGCTGTGGTAACACTCATTACAGCAGATGCTATATGAGCATATCTTCCTGCAGGTACATAACAACCTGCTGTATTAACAGGAATTAATTTTTGTCCAGCAAATAATCCATCTGAAAGCTCTACCTCAAAATCTTGACCATAATTTTTTAATTGAGCTTCAGCAAACTTTCTAACTCTTTCATGAGAAAATTGAATATCATCTTTAGTTTTAGGATCTAAATTCTTTTTAATTTGCTCAATTTTTTCTCTTGTAACAATTACTTCACCTTCATATTTATCAAATTTTTTTGATAACTCGATACATCCCTCTTCTTTTGTTTTCTCTATATCTTTTAGAATATTTTCAACAATTTCCCTTGTTTTCGTATCATCAGTTGAAGATGTTTTTGGTGATTTTTTTAAATAATTTATTGCCATGATCAAATCCTAATTTAATTGTTATTTTTTTTCAATATTCATTTAATCCAAAGCTACCACAGCTGCCGCAATAGATGCTAGCCTTGCTGTCGCATCATCTGATCTACTCGTAATTACCACTGGAACTTTACCTCCTATAACCACTCCTGCCGCACACGCTCCCATAAAATAAATCATCATTTTAACTAGAGCGTTACCTGCTTCAACATTTGGAACTAATAATACATCTGCATCTCCTGCAACTATATTTTTTATACCTTTTATTTCTGCAGATTTTTTTGACACACTATTATCAAATGCTAGAGGTCCAAAAATATCTGCATTAAGACTTTCTTTTTCAGCTAATTCACATATTTCTTTAGCATCAAGTGAACTTTGCATGCTGTCTAAAACTTCTTCTGTTGCAGAAAGAATTGAGACTTTTGGTCTTGCTATTTTTATTCTATGACAAAAATCAACTACATTTTTTAAAATATGCATTTTTGTTTTAACATTTGGGTTAACATTTAGAGCACCATCAGTTATTATTAATGGCTTATCCTCTTTATCCAAAGTCATATGCCAAATATGACTCAATCTTTTTTTACCAATCAAATTATATTTTCGTAACAGAACTTCTTTCATTAAAATGTCAGTGTGTATATGACCTTTAACAATTATTTTTACTTTTCCATCACCAGCAAGCTTTGCCGCAATTTTGGCAGTGTTATTTTCAACTGGCTCATTTATTATTTCATATTCAGAGATATCGAATTTTAACTCTTCGGCAGTTTTTTTAATTTCTATTTCATCACCTATAAAAACAGGGATGATCAATTTTTCTTTTACACAATCCATTATAGAAAGCATAGGAAGTCTTTTGCCTGCATTTACGATCGCTGCTTTGGCTCCTCTTTTTTTGGTGAGCAATATCAAGTAAATTGAATGGACAGACTGTTGATTTATCTGAAAGCATTTGAATTTATATATACTAAATTAATAAAAAAACTAATATAGTATTATTGATATAAGGATAAAAAGTGGAAGTAGTTACCAAAATAGCTCCGATCGCTCTAGCTCTTATAATGTTAGGTCTTGGATTAGGATTAACAGGACGTGACTTTTTAAGAGTAATCAATAATCCTAAAGATTTTATAATTGGCTTTGTATGCCAATTGATACTTTTACCAATAGTTGCGTTTATAATTGTATTAATATTAGATTTACCAATTGAAATCGCTGTAGGTGTTATGATTATTGCTGCAGCTCCTGGTGGAGTAACATCAAATGTAATGACAAAATTTGCAAATGGAGATGTTGCATTATCAATCTCTTTAACTGCTATAATAAGCCTGATTAGTATTATTTCTGTTCCTTTTATTATTTTTAAATCAGCAAATTTATTGGGAGTTACAGAAATATCTTCTGATATCACAATGACTGGCATTGCTTTAAAAATGGCTCTTGTTGTTACAGTGCCTGTAATTCTAGGAATGATTATAAGGAAATTTGCAGAAAATTTTGTTTCTTCAAATATTTCTATAATCGAGAAAATCACAACCGCATTATTTGTTATTGTTTTTGCAACAATATGGATTGAAGAGAGAGAGAATATATTCAATTATTTAAAACAAGCGGGTTTTGCTGTACTTGTGCTTAATATTGTCATGATGGTGCTTGCATATTACATAGCCAAGTTATTAGCCACTGGCATAAAGCAAAGAAAGTGTATTTCAATTGAGTGTGGACTTCAAAATGGCACATTAGCAATATTTGTAGCTACACAAATATTTAGTGACATTAGTTATATTATTCCAACAGCAGCATATGCTCTTATTATGTATTTAACTGGCTTTTTAATGATTTTTATACTTAGAAGATCTACTTAATATTTATTTGCCCGAATATCTTAAAGATTAAACGAGAAAGTGAGAGTACATTTTTTTCCTGCAGTTTAATGGTATCAATCAATGTTTTATCTTGCATATTAATATTAAAAAGTTTTTTTTTATTAACACTTATATATTTATTTTTTAGCAAATAATTTAATTTTCTAACAACGGTTGGTCTTGGAATATGAGTTATTTCTGAAATTGACATGGTATTTACACCAGTTTCAGGAACTATTATTTTGTTCTTTTTCCACTTTGAAAAGTTCCATCCATTAGCTTCATAAGATTTTGTAACAAGTGAATGCCACATTATAACCATTACAACTGAAAATATTTCAAGATCTCCAACTTGTTTTTTCCATCTATTTGTAAAAATAAAAATAAACTCTAAAAAGAAATACCAACAATATGTGAAATTATTTTTAATTTTATTTGAGATTTCATCAAATTGGTTAGATTGATTAATCAATTTATTTTTTTCACATACCTCTGCAATCTTTGAAAGTAATGCACATAAATTTTGAAGAGTATTTTTAGGTTGAACCAGTCTGAAAGCTGATCTATCAATATAAATTTTTTTACCAATTTTTTTTAGTACACCAAATTCTTCTAAGCGAAGAATTTTTCTTCTAGCACTCTCTTTGGGAATAATTAAATTTTTTGATATTTCAATAATATTTATTCTGTCTAGTTCTAATGATTTATCATATAAGAAAAAAGTATCATAACTTTCTACAAGTCCATTTTGGATATAATAATCAAAATCTTTATTTATAAGATAAAGAATTATTAAATACTTATCTATGTCTTGAAATGTTTCATAGGATGAATTAGTCCATTCAGACAATAACTTGTAGTAAAAGGGAGCTATTTCATCAAAATTTTCTACAATAACTTTTTGAATTTTGTTTTCACTTATTAGTGACGAGTTTTTAATCATTTTCCGCAAACCCATTTTAGTCTTTTGACCCCATTTTGGACATCAAATAAAATTTTAATAACCCATTTCGGACACTTGGGAAATAGCATCAAAATCTATATATGTTTTAATAGTATTTATATGAGTTTGAATAGCCTAAAAAGAGCATCTAACATTGAAATTTCTTCTCAATTAACAGGTGACGTAAAGATTGATACCCCTCATAAAGTAAATGTTGATGCTCTTAAACTCAAAATGATAAAACAAGAAAAAAAAGAAAATTTTATAAATAAAGCTATCGTCGTATCACTATTTTTTGGATTAGGAGTACTTGGATATTTTGTTTCTATTTAACTTTAATAATTAAATAAATAATCTAAAAATTTAGGCATTCTCAACAATTATCAGTTATTGTAATAAATAATAATTAGTAAATAATAAAGTTATGAAACCTTTTGCAGGATATTTAATTTTAGCCTTAGGAATTACTACAGGCATAGCTGCAAACAGTTTTGCAAAGATTTCAGATGGTTTTACAAAACTGACACCAACTATTGCCTGTTTGCTTTTAATGAGTATTACAATGTTCTCTTTGGCAAAAGCAATGTCAGTGATACCTGTAGCATTTAGTTACTCAACTTACAGTGGGCTTACAGTTGCTGGTGTAGTACTATTTGGTATTTTAAAATACAACCAAGTCCCTAATGTTTATGGGTTAATTGGTATTTGCTTAATTGTAACTGGGGTTATAATGGTAAATTATCTAGGTCGCGCTGGTTAACAATTTAACCTATTTCAATAAAATATGAATATCTTCCATGATATTATCCGGAATTTTAATTTCAGATTTATAATTCTTTTTATATCTTCTTAATTTGTTTTCTCCTGGATATAATATTTCTTTAAGTCCTTTTAATTTAGGAAGTTTTTTAATTCTTTTTATGTTTTCTTTTATTCTTTTTTTATAATTTGATTGAAATAAGTTTGCTTTCATTACAATAAATAAATGACCAATATTTTGTGGCCCAGAAAAATCATCAAAAGGATCTTTCACTTTTCCACCGTGATTACCTCCTGTGTAAACACCACTTAATATATCTACCATCCAGGCAAGTCCTGATCCTCTAAACCCTGCTATAGGAAGTTGAACACCCTCAAGTGCTTTTTTAGCATCTGTTGTTGGATTACCAAATTTATCCAAAGCAACACCCTCAGGTATTTTTAAATTAGATCTTGATGCAACTCTTATTTTTCCTCTATTAATCATTGAGACTGATGTATCCAATATAAATGGAATTTTAGAACCAGTTGGCGATCCAAAACAAATTGGGTTTGTACCAAATAATGATTTTATAGCTCCATGTGGGGCAATAGCAGGGGGAGCGTTGGTAAAAACTAAAGCAATCATATTTTTCTTTACAGCTTGTTCAGCGTAATATCCTGACATACCGTAATGGCCACTATTTTTAACTGCCACAAGTCCTATTCCTGTTTTTTTAGCATTTTTTATGGCTTTTTTAATAGCTGTATCTGCAGCAACAAATCCAATGCTATCATCAGCATTTATATGAGTAACAGATTGGGAAATATTTTTTAGTTTGATTTTAGGTCTTGGATTGATCAGCTTTTTTTTGATCCGATCACAATACATTTTTAATCTAGATAATCCATGAGTTGGAGCGCCTACTAATTCAGCATTAATTATTGCATCAGCACAAATACCTGCGTGTTTTTTTGAAAGTTTAAACTTATAAAATATTTTAATTATAATCTTTTTAAGTTTATTTTTTTCCATCTTAAATATTTAAATCTTTATTAAAAAATGACCTTATATCATTAACTAATAAATCTGGCTCCTCAAGAGCCGCAAAGTGTCCACCTTTTTTCATTTTTGTCCATCTTTTAACATTAAAAATTCTTTTTACATATGATTTAGGTGGCCAACTCAACATTTCTTTTGGAAATTCTGCAATTGCAGTAGGTATTCTAATTTTTTTAAAATTTTTTGGGAAAGGTCTCCCTCCTTCTTCTCTTCTGCCAAAATAAATCCAAGCTGCAGAATTAAAAGTTTTTGTTAATATATAAATCATTATATTTGTTAATAATAAATCCTTTGAATAAACATTTTCAATATTACCTTTTTTTAAGTCTGACCATGAATAAAATTTTTCTAATATCCAGGCAGCAGTACCCACAGGGCTATCTATCATTGCATAACTTAACGACTGAGGTTTGGTTGCCTGTTGTGTCCTATATCCCTCTTGCATAATTTGCTCTTTAGCAAATCTTTGTTCCCATTTTTTCTCTTTTGTAGTTATTGCTCCTTTTGGATGTCTCATATTTAAACAATTTACATGAATAGCTTTACAATTATTATAATGATCATGACCTAGCCAATTACAAACAGCAGAACCCCAGTCTCCTCCCTGAGCAAAATAATTTTTATAACCTAGTTTTTTAGTCATTAATTTATTCATAATTTTTGCAATTTTTTTTGGACCAATTGGTTTTTTAGGCGTTCCAGAAAAACCAAATCCTGGTAGAGAAGGTATTATTACATCAAAACTCTCCTTCTTATTGCCTCCAAATTGTTCAGGATGAGTTAGTTTTTCCACGATATGTAAAAATTCAACAAAACTTCCAGGCCATCCATGAAGAATAAGCAATGGATTTGGTTTTTTTCCACTACCATTTTGCTTAATAAAATGAATATTAATTCCATCTACATTAGTAATGTAATTGTTAAATTTATTGATTTTTTTTTCTTGTAACTTCCAATTAAACTTTGATGTCCAATACTTAGAAATCTTTTTTAAATAAGTATGATTTGTTCCATGCAACCATCCATTCATCTGTTGGATGTCATTAAATGGAAATTCCCTAACTTTTTTGTAGATATTATTTAAGGTCTTTTTAGAAACATTTACCTTAAATTTTTTTATCATTATTTCTCTTATTAACCTTTACCTCGCCAAGGTATTGTTTTATCAATTATTTTTCTTAAAGTTATATCAAACAACAATCCTAACATCCCCATAATGAAAATTGTTATCCAAATTACTTCATATTGAAAATATTTTTTTGCAACGTTCTCAACAAATCCAATACCAGTTGTTCCAGCTAAAAATTCTGCAGCGACCAGAGTTCCCCAACACATTCCAACAGCGACTCTAATTCCAGTAAGAATTTCAGGTAAAGAATTTGGAAATATAACATGTCGAAGTATTTGTCTTTTAGAAGCACCTAACGAGTGTGCAGCATGAATTTTAGAAAGTTGGGTTCCTGATGCTCCAGCTCTAGCAGATATAATCATAATTGATAAAGAAACCATAAATAATAAAAATACTTTTCCAGTATTATCAATTCCAAGTACTGAAATTATAAGTGGAGCCCAAGCAAGTGGAGGTACTGGTCTATATAATTCAATCAAAGGATCAAAGAAACCTTTAGCAAATCGATTTAGACCCATAAACAAACCTAAGGGTACACCTATAATTATTCCAAAAACTAATCCTAAAAATACTCTTAAGAACGAGTCCCAGATATGGCCATAAGGAACAGGTATCTTGAATAGTTTAAAATCACCCGTAACAACTTTTAAAACTTTACCTTTAAAGTTTTCTTTAACTATTCCATCACTTGTGTGAACAGGGTAGTTGCCTGGTAAAATATCAGCAATCCAATCTGGTAAAATAAATCCAATTATTGAACTAACATCAATCATTTCTATCCAGAGAAGAGGTATATTTTTATATCCAACACTTGGATTAGACATTAGGATGAATTTATTTAATGTATCTGACGGTTTAGGTAACCATCTACCAGAACCTTGTTCCGAACAACTTGGACCACTCGCAACAATTGTTCCAGCTGGAAATAAAACAATATCAATTAATCTAAGACCAGCTTGTTCTTTCTCTTGAAGGTCATCAAATTCAATAATCGCCTTTTGCATTTCATTTAGTGCATTTGGTGGATAAATGCTTGCAAATTCAATTCTTCTTGCAATTTTGACTATATTTTTAGCATAATCTGAGGCAATTTCCTCATTATCATCTAAACTTTTTCTATAAGCTTTAACTTCATCTTTCAGCTCTTTAATTGAACTTTTGAACTGTGGATTGTGATTTCTTAACTTAAAAAATTTATCATTAATTTTTTTCAGTTCATCTGCAGCAGCTTGAAATTTTAAACCTTTTGAGGTTTCTGCAACAAATGGAACTTCAATAGTGTTTTCTATAGTACCAGTTCCTGATCTAACTGTTGTTATGCCCCAGTTACCTTGTTCAGATATTGCTTTTAACCGTTCACTTTTTTCAACTTCTGTTTCAAATGGATAATCTTCTTTTTTAAAATTTGAACTTAATTGTTTAATCTCATTTGTCATTTCACTTATTTTAATTTTAGTATCCATTTCAATTAAATCTTCATTAGTTAATAAAGGAATTAATTTTTTTGTTTTATTTATATATCCAACCAAAATTGTTTTTTGTTGATTGTTAAGATCTTTTGAATTTTGTATTTCAGCTGTTATTTTTTGAAGATTTTTATTTTCAATTTTAATTATAGAGGTACTTTTAAATTCACGTTCCTCTATCGGAAATTGATATTTTAATCCTAACAGTGATTCATTTATTTTAGCAACTTGACATAATTCATTTGCTGATTTTGGATAAAAACCTTTTGCTATATCCCAAGAGTAATAAAGCCATACTAGTAGTATTGCAGCACTTCCAACAATAACCCAATGAGTTCCACCTTTAGCTCTTTCAGGATTTCCAAATACAGCATCAACTTTCTCAGTTTGTATTAGTCTTCTGCCATACATAATGCATCCAATTATGGATACAAATATAAGTATGGTTATTATTTGAGTTAACATTTAGTTTTCTTTTCCCATAATTTCTTCTTCCATATTCCAAATCATGGATAAAATTTCTTCACGCTTAGATGAAAACTCTTTATTTTTTTTTATTTCTCTTAAATCTTCCTTTAAACCCATTTCTGCAAAAGGCAGATTGTATTCTTTATGTATTCTTCCTGGTCTTGGTGCCATTACATATAGTCTTTCACCGAGTAATAACGCTTCCTCTACAGAGTGAGTAATTAAGATGATAGTTTTTCCTGTTTCTTTCCAAATCTTAAGAACCAAAGATTGCATCTTTTCTCTAGTTAATGCATCCAACGCACCTAAAGGCTCATCCATCAATATTAAATCAGGGTCATTTATTAGACATCTAGCAAGAGCCACTCTTTGCTGCATTCCACCTGATAATTGGTAGGTAGGAGTATTACCAAATCCTTTTAAGCCAACAATTTCCAGCCATTCATCAACTCTTTTAGCAGTTTTTATTGGATCTTCTTTTTTCATCCTAAGTCCAAAGTCAACATTTTCTGCAACTGTTAACCACTCAAATAAAGCTCCTTGTTGGAAAACCATTCCTCTTTCAACTCCTGGACCATTAATTTCATTCCCAGCCAAAACAATAGAGCCTGAGGTAGGTCTCAAAAACCCTGCAGCAATATTTAAAAGAGTAGTTTTTCCA